>QGUH01000060.1 GCA_003242355.1 Pseudomonadota bacterium | reverse complement strand
TTTCGGGACGGGGCAACCAAACGGGGTGTTCTGCCACGTATCGGACGTCGTGCGTGCGCTCATCGAGCTCTCCCAACGCGACGCAGCCGTTGGAGAGGTCTACAACGTCGGCAGCACCAACGAAATCACGATCATGGAGCTCGCGCAGCGCATCAGGGCTGCTGCGGGCTCGGAATCCATCATTCAGGTCATTCCCTACGAGGAAGCGTACGAGGAAGGCTTCGAGGACATGCTGCGCCGCGTTCCGGACATCACGAAAATTGGCGCACTGATCGGATGGAAGCCGGATCTTTCCCTCGACCAGATCATCCACGACGTACTTCAGTTCGAACGGCAGTCCCTATAGCCTCATGCTGGAGTATCTCACCAGCTTTGCCGTTGCGTTTGCGGCATCCTTGTGTCTCACCTACGCGGTTCGGCAGACCGCGCGCCGGCACAACCTCGTCGCCAAACCCCGGCCGGATCGCTGGCACTCCAAGCCCACCGCCCTTTTCGGCGGAGTCGCCATCTTTCTCGCCTTCGCGGTAGCCGTCCTTTTTTCGCCTCCGAAGGACGTTCCGAACTCCACGATTCTCCTCCTCTGCTGCGCGGGCATGTTCGCGCTCGGCACGCTCGACGACGTCGTCAACCTCCGCCCACAAATGAAGCTCGTCGGGCAGATCGCCGTCGCCACGTGCCTCACCACGTCGGGGTTGCGTTTGTTCTGGCTGCCTTCCTCCGTTTTGGACCAAGCCCTCACGGTCTTTTGGCTGGTCGGCATCACGAACGCGCTCAACCTCTTGGACAACATCGATGGTGCAGCCGCGGGCGTCTCCATCATTGCGGCCGCATTCATCGCATACATCAGCCACAGCTCCGGTAATTACCCGATCGCGACCCTGGCCTGCGCGTTCGCTGGAGCCGTTGCCGGGTTTCTGGTTTTCAACTTCAACCCGGCTTCGATCTTCATGGGCGATTCCGGATCGCTGTTCCTCGGCTTCTTTCTCTCCGGCGTCGTCCTGCTGAACAACCAGGTCGGCGCCCGGAGAAAGCTGCTCGGCGTCTTGATAGCGCCGATCATGCTCCTCCTCATACCCATTCTCGACACCGCCCTGGTGATGCTCAGTCGTATGTTCCACGGCCGCTCGATCGCGCAGGGCGGGCGCGACCACACCTCGCATCGGTTGGTCGCCCTGGGCATGTCCGAGCGCGCCGCAGCCCTGACGCTCTGGCTGCTGTCCGCTGCGTCGGGATTCATCGCCGTCCTGGCCCAGACCATCCCTCAGGCCGTCCTGGCCCTGATCCTGCCGATGTTCGCGGCCACCGTCCTGCTCTTCTTCGTGCTCCTAGGAAGAGTGAAGGTGTACGAGGCCGTTCGAGAACCGCGCGATGTTCGCGGTAAGGCACTCCTGCCCACGCTGCACGAGTTCGCATACAAGCGGCGGGTTTTCGAAGTGCTGTGCGACTCCGGCGTCATCGCTCTCGCCTACTACGGTGGGTATCTGCTTCGCTTCGAGGGCGCGATCGTCCAGCCGTACTATTCACAGATCGTCCGCACGCTGCCGCTAGTCTTGATCGTACAGCTGGCGTCCTTTCTGGCCTTGGGTCTCTATCGCGGCGTGTGGAAGTACATGTCCGTTCGGGACCTTCCGACGCTTCTCCGCTCCGTTCTCGGTGGTTGGGCCCTCTCCGTTCTCGCGGTGGCGTTCGTCTATCGTCTCACGCACATTTCCAGGTCCGCTCTCCTCATCGACGCGCTACTCCTGCTGCTCCTGATCGGAGGCACGCGAGCCCTCTTTCGCTGGTTTCACGTGCTCTCGACGCGCAGTCAACACCGCACCCATCCAGCCACGAGACGGGCGCTCATCTATGGCACTGGCGATGCCGGAGTCCTCATGGCCCGGGAGCTCATCGAGAACCCCTCGTATGGCCTCGTGCCCGTCGGGTTCATCGACGACGACCCTCAAAAGCACAACCGCAACATACACGGACTCCGTGTCCTCGGGTCACTCAGCAGGCTACCCCGACTGCTTCAAGAGTCCTCCGACGGCATCGATCATCTCGTGATCCCCGCCGATACCGGCGACCCGACCACGTTGAAGGAGATCGAGAACGCGTGCAGGCAGTACGGGTTGACCCCGGTTCGCGCGCGCATCCTGTTGGATACGCCGTACGACGCCGTGAGCGGCGCTGCCGAGTGACGGTGCCTCGGGCGAACCGAACGTCGCCGCAACCTTCGAGAATGCGCGCCCTCTTCTTCCTAGAAACGCCGCACCGGCTCGGCGGGGCTCCCAGAAGTCTCCTCGCCACCCTGACTCGGCTCCCCGCGTTCGGTGTGAAGCCCATCGCCGTCTTCCCCGCGGAAGGCAGCGTCGAGGAGCTGTTCCGAGCGAACGGGGTCGAAACACGGATCGTCCCGGCCCCAGAAGCGCTGCTGTTGTTCAACAAACAGCTCCTCGCCTTGAGCAAGGCCGAGCAACTGCGCGTTCTCGTTTCCGACCTTCTCCCTTACAATCTCGAGATAGCGCGTCTCGTTCGGCTCCTGCGCGCGGACGTCGTGCACTTCAACACGCCGCGCGGCATCCTGGTCGCGGGTCTCGCGGCCCGCCTTGCACGCCGCCCCACCTGTCTGCACGTCCGTGGCGCCACGGATTTCCTGGCGAAGCCTCTCTGGACGGCATGCCAGGTCCTGGCCGACAGAATCGTGCTCGTAGCACGCGCTCTCGAACCGGATGTCATGCGGCCGTTCCGGCACAAAGCCACGGTCGTGTACAACGGGATCGCGGCGCTGAATCCCCCGGACAAGGTCACCGCCAGACGGACCTTGGCCGAACGGCTTGGCCGCCCGGAGATTGCGACTGGTGAGCGAGTGCTCGTCGTCTCTCTTTCCTCGTACACGCCGTTCAAGGGCTTGCACCACCTCTTCTCGGCGACTGCGATGGCGCGCGCGAGGGGGGCCCCGATACACGTCGTCTGCGCCGGCGGCGGGAACGATGCCAGGTACAGGGACTACCTGGTGCGCCTGCGGACAGAGCTCGAGCTCGAATCGACAATCGACATCATCGGCTTTTCGAACGACCCTTTAACCATCCTGGCTGCTGCGGACGTGCTCGTACTCCCCACCGTCCTTCGCGAACGACTCACGATTGGGCAGGACGTTCTGGAAGTGCGATGCTCCGAGGGGCTCCCGCGCTCGATTCTCGAAGCCATGGCCTTGGGCGTGCCGTGCATCGCGACCGACGTCGCCGGAGTTCGCGAACAACTCGATCACAGAGTCACGGGCCTGGTCGTTCCGCCGGGAGATGCGGAATCGCTCGCACGAGCCCTGTGCGAAGCCGCGAGCAATGCGACCTGGCGTCTCGACGCCGGAGCACGCGCCCGCGAAGTCGTGCGCGAGCGCTTCAGCCTGGACATCGCCGCACAAGGCTTGGCCAACGTGCTCGGATCCCTGGCGTCTGCCGCGAGTTGACTCGAGCGCGATCTCCGGCACACTGCGCGGCTAGTGCACCGCTAATGAGGTACGCGCAAGCGTTCGGCGGTAGCGTTGACTGATGGCTTCGGCGGGCCCCGATGCACGTGCCCGTGCATGTGCTGACCGTCGAAAAGTTCACGCTAATTCATTAGCGGTGCACTAGACCGCAGCCACGTTCTTCAGGAACCGCGCGGAGCCCAGAATCAGATCCGTGTGCTTCCTGGGCGCCAACTCCCCACCCCAGGGCCGCCACGCGATTCTGCCGCCAACGTACTCCCCGAAGGCCGGCGCAAGCGCTTTCAGCTGCTCGAACTCTCGATCGACGTCCAACCCACGGCGCACCAGGAACTCCGGATCGAACTCCACGAGAATCGCCCACCATTCGTCGACTCTCTCCAGCACGCGCATGGCGCCACGAAGCACGTCGATTTCGTGGCCTTCGACATCGACTTTGAGGACGACCGAGGGCAGATCCGCGATCCCTTCCAGCATCGAAGAGAGTGTGCGACAACGCACCCTGATGAAGCTCACTTTCTCCGTGACCACGACGGGACCGACGCTGGCTTCGACCACCGAAGGCGTCAGGGACGAGTAGCCGGACAAGCCTGGCTTCGTCGCGAGAAGGACTTCCCCATCCGGCAGATCCGCCGCGGCTTCGTTCAGGATCGTCAGACGCTCGTGCTGTCCGAAGGTCCTCTGGAGGCATGCTACCAAGTCCGGGTTCGGTTCTATGGCCACCGTGCGGATTCCCCGTGCGAGCGCCTCCGCCACGAACTCTCCGTAGTTCGCCCCGACGTCCACGTAGAGGCTGGGCTTCAGGTCCAAGAGCGCGCGCAGGGGCACCCTGGTCTGAGGGTTGACGTCGTTCCTCGTCGCGAGCCAGAACGCTCTCCAGTCGTTACTCAGCACGACGAATCGATGCCCTCGGTATTGGATCGGCCGCATGGGACCATAGCGGCGCAAGGACGAACATCGCCAGATCCTGAAGGACGGGCCGTCCACCCAGCGCCGTACTCTTCGACAAATGCGTCGCGCGAGTTTCATGGCGAGCCAGACCGCCTCCGACAACATGAGCTCGCTTTCCTCCCCATCCTCAACCCGAGTGTTCGAAAGGCCTGAGCCGTGCGGGTGAGCTGGCCACCACATAGTGCGAAAGTCATGGCTTTCCCCACGCAGAAACGTCGATTCCGATCTCGCTGCTCAGAGCTCGGTTGTGCGGTGCGAAGTAGGCGCGGAGCTGCTCGAGACCTCGAGCGTCCCGCGCTTCGAGCACGCGGCCCTTTTGTCCTTGGAGCGCCAGATATGCCTGACGGATGCCACTCTTCCAAGGACCCTTGGGCAACAACGACGCCAAGCGGAGTGCGCCACGATGAACTCGAGGAAAGCGAATCCTGTACGTTGGATTGACCCTCCTTCGCGGGTCGATCGGACCGCTCGTCGCTTTCACGCCCAGGGCGTTACAAATCCTCCGCACGGCCGTCGACGGCTCTCGAATCGTCTCCTCGAACAGGAGCACCAGGATCCGTTCGCTCCCGAGCGCTTCCTGCCACGACCGGACGTGCTCCAGATAGCGCCCATACTCGAGCTGCCGTTGGAGAATCGATCGCGCCGGCGGCGATATCCAGCGCTGAATTTCCGACTTGTCTCCGTCGATCAAGGCTCGCACGTAGTCGTCGAACGAGAACCGCTGATGGACCGCAGCCCAATTGTGTTTCGCGTAGTTGAAGGACGAGTGAATCTTCTCTGCAGGGTCTCGGAGCGAAAACACGATCAGGGGCGGCTTGTCGAGCGTCTTCAGAGCACGCCGCGCTGCCGAAGAGTACAGGTAGTGAGTCGAACCCTCGAACCACCCTTCCGTCCCGGGGTGTTCGTGCTCAAAGAACCGCCGGTACCACGACCACCCATGCGTCTCCCAACAGGGCCGGCCTGCCACGAGAGGATGGCTGGGCTCCAGCAGAAAGTGGGTCTCCTTTGGCTTGGAGGGCGTCAGGTTCGTGTGATCCGTCAACCACTGGAAGAGCGCGCTCGTGCCGCAGCGCGGTGCTCCTCCGATGACTAGACGAAGTGGGATCATCGCGCCACACACTATCAGATTCCCGCGTCATGTCACCGAGTCCGCTTCCCGAGCTCGGGCACCCGAGCATTGCCGCCGCCCGAGAGTGCACCCCGTTCTTCGGGTTCCGTCAGGGCCTCCTCGCCGCAAGTCGTTTTTCCGCCCACCGCCGCGAGCTCGGATATCGGCGCCCCGTCATGCCACGGCACGCTCGGCCCGCATCCATTCGGCGACATCCCCGTCCCCGTCGATGAATATCCGGAACCACAGCTCCAAGACGAGGGTTAGCCAAAGCCGTTGACCGTGATCGCACCGGGCAAGCCGATGTTCGGTCCACATCTTTCGCAGCCCGTCTCCGTGGAAGAATCCTCGTTCGAGCGCCCGGTTCGAGAGCACGATGTTGCGGAGCGCGGGCTCTCGGTCACCGCGGAACCATTCCGCAGTGGGAGGACTGAACCCCTGCTTCGTTCTGCTGGAGAGGCCCTTAGGCAACCGGCGCTCCGCCAGCTTCCGCAGCAGGTACTTGGTTCGCCCCCACCGCACCTTCAACTCGGGGGGCATTCGTCGCGTCAAGTCAACGATATCGAGGTCGAGAAAGGGAGATCGAGCCTCGAGAGCGTGAGCCATGGTGGTCACATCGACTTTCGTCAAGAAGTCGTCGGGCAAGAGCGACAACAGGTCGACCTCCAGGGCCCTGTCCACCCAGTGACGCCCTTCCGTCTTCATCCAGAGCTCGTCGCGCCGAACATCGCATCGTGTGATGGCCGCCGCTCCCCGCAGTCGAGGCCCCGCCGCGTGGCGCAGCCACCCTCGAAATCCCCTCGTGCCAGTGATGTCGATGCGGTAGCGGCCGCCGGCAGCTGCCATCGCGGCAACTCGAGCGACCTTGCGCAACGGAGTCGTCGCGGCCCACGCGCTGATCGCGTCGGGAATGTCGACGTGGCGCAGAACCCGAGTCCGATGCACCAGTTCCGCGACGCGCGCAGCAGGATAGCTCAAGTACCCACCGAACAACTCGTCCCCGCCGTCGCCCGTCAGTACCACCGTAACGTGGGATCGTGCAGCCTTAGCGATGATCCAGTTCGGAACAGCGGCATGATCTCCGAAAGGCTCGCCGAAGTGCGAGACGATCTCGGGCAATACTCCCAGATCGTTCAGGTCCAGCGTCTGTTCGTGGTGCACCGTACCGAAGTGCCTCGCCACCGCCCGCGCGAACGGAAGCTCGTTCCCCTTTCCCTCGAAGCCCATCGAGAGCGTCACGACCCGAGAACGCTTCTCCGCCATGAGTGCGACGACCAGGCTCGAGTCGATCCCTCCACTCAAGAAGGCCCCGACCGGCACGTCCGCCTCCAGTCTTCGGTCGACCGCCTCCGCGAGCTTCTCGGCAACCGCCTCCAAGTACTCTTCCTCGGACCGCACCCGATGGCCCGTGTTCGCGGGTGTCCAATACCGTTCGACCGTGGCCACCTCGCCCGGTCGAACGACGAGAAGACTCGCCGGAGGCAGCTTGTACACTCCCTCGAAGATGGTCCAGGGCGCTGGAATGTACGTGTTCACCAGGAAGTCGAGAACCGAATCCGTCGAAACGGACGGCACGGTTCCGAGCAGCTCGAGCAGCGCAGGTATCGTTGAAGCGAAGGAAAACCTCCCGTCACGCTGCGCGTAGACGAACGGCTTCTTCCCGAGGTGATCGCGGGCACCATAGAACGTCCGGTCGCGCTCGTCCCACAGGCCGAAAGCGAACATTCCGCGAATGCGTCGGAGCAGTCCGTCGATTCCCCAAGTCTCGTAACCGCGCACGAGGACTTCGGTGTCGGTGCGTGAACGAAACCGAGCCGGCCCGAGCTCGTTCCGGAGCTCCCGATGGTTGTAGATCTCTCCGTTGAACACGACCCGAATACGGCCGCTTTCATCGGTCATGGGCTGACGGCCGTCCTCGCTCAAATCCAGAACCGCGAGGCGTGTATGCGCGAGGCCGACGTCGCCAGCAACGTACGTTCCACGCTGATCGGGTCCTCGATGGAGGAGCTTCTGGAGAGCTCGTTCCAGCGCCTCACGGCAGGGACGCCCAACCTGTCCCGCTATGCCGCACATGATTGCATCCGCAGTCCATCCGAGTCGCGGAGGACTCGGTCCTCGTCCCGCCATCCACCTGGGCAGGCCGTACTACCGGAGAATGACGAGCACGCGCAGGCGAACACGTTCACGCCGGCTTCGTCGCGACGGCGGCCATCTCGGACGGCGTCGGACGTCGCACGCCTTCGAGATCGCGCATCCAGCGCTGCAAATCCTCCCACCGCTGTGGATACGTGTACCGGGTGATGAGCATATCGTGAGTATCCATCAGCGCCCACTCGAACATCTGCTCCGAGCTGAGCTGCCTGCGTTCGTCTCTTCGGTCGCGATAATCGGCCACTGGGATCAGTCGGCGCAAATACCGACCGAGCACGGGAACGCGGCCCACCATACCGCTCACCCGGTATGCCTTCGGCACGTACCACTCGATGAACCGCGTGGCACGCGGCTCGCTCATTCCCGCGGTAAATCGCCGAACAAGGTACAAGGGCTGAGGGATGCGCGAGCGCCGATAAACCCATACCGCGATCTCTCCGCCCGGACGAACGAGCCGGATCAGGCTTCGAAATGCACTTTCGGGATCCTCGGTGTGCTGGACGACACCGAACGTGTACACCCGATCAGCGACGCCATCCGGCAGCGGCGACCTGAAAATATCCGCCTGAGCCAGGTGTACGTTGGGGCGTCGTCCATGAAGCTCGTACGCGGCGTCGATCGCGCAACTCAGATCGAATCCGATGACGAGTTTGGCGTGTTCTTCGATCACGTCGATGAACCCGCCTGGCCCACAACCGGCATCGACCACGACCTTCCCGCTCATCGACTCCGGCGTCCATCCCGTGTAGCGCTGCATTCGCCCACGAAATATCGTGGTCTCATTCAGACTGTCGTGCTGCGTCCGAGCCCAGCGCGTCCATTGGCGCCCGAACGTGTCGGCGTACGATTCGGTGCTCACGAATCGGGGCACGCCGCGTCGTACCGGATACACCGCCCCGCAGCTCGAACACTCCAAGGTACCGGTTTCGATGATGACGCTTTCGGAAGCGTGTAGCCGCAGTGAGCCCCGGCATCCCGGGCAAACGACTATCTCTTGCGCATTCGCGTGCATGACGCATCTCCTGAGAACTAGAACCGCTGCTCCCCGCGTATCACGTGACTCTGGTCCTCATCGTTTCCGTGCAACCACCCACGTCGATATCGGCCAGTCGGCTCGATTCCAGGTAGCCACCCAATGCATCGGGTGCCATCGTGCCTCCGGCACGGGAAGGAAACGGAGCCGCAGCCAATCGAGAGCCAAGACTGCCGGATTGCCCCATCCCGCGGCTTCGAGGACGTCGAGCTCGTCGCCGCAAAGCAATCGAAGTCCATCCGGAGTGAATCGCCAGTAGTCGCCAGGCCAACCGTGGATAGGTTGCATCAAACACGTGGTGACGACCAGAAGGCCGCCCGTCTTCAGCGCGTCTGCACAAGACGCAATGGCCGCCCTGGGGTCGCCCTCGACGTGCTCGAGCACTTGGTCCGCAACCACGTAATCGAAGGGGGCACCTTCTCGCGGTAGATTGAGAATGTTGTACTCCGGGTAATCGGCGGTCACGATGTTCTCGCGCGCGATACCGAGCACTTCGCAGAGGCGCTCGGAGTGGCTTATCGACAACGCCCGCGCCTGTGGCACCGTCGTGCGATACCGCTTCAAAGCCGCGTACATCGCATACCGAGTCGAGTGTGGGCCCGTTGCGGCTCCTAGATACGTAGCGCGTACCAGCTTCCGCCAGGATGCCGCTCCCAACTTGAGTACCTTCTGCACGGCCCGCACCCTAACACAGGACTTCCGGACCGTCCCAACCGGCCCCTTCTCGGCCGTGCGGCCAGCAACGGTTCGAGTTCATGGGCACGTCCGGTGGGATCGACGACTCCGTATTCCACGCTGCGATTGATATTCCTCAATCACCCGCGAGCGCGGCACGCCGAGTTTCTGGCCCCCTTAGCCACTCGATGTTCCCTGCGCGCCAACCGGTTCCCATCGCCTGGTCACCGTCTGCTGGCTCGCGCCTCGACCGTGCAAACGGCCCGGGGGAGAGTCCAGCCGCATCCGACGACGTTCACCGCAGCGCGCCGGGCTCGCCTTCGGGCAGAGCGCCTACTTCCGCGAGCCCTGCATCCCACCGCTCATCGCGGCGCCACACCGGGTGCGGGACGGAAGCAGGACGCCACGTCATCGCCAAGCTGCAGCACGGCTGGCCAAGGGCGCGCATCGCGAAGCTGCTCCCGAACGCGCGGGCCGCGGCGCGCTGAGCACATCTGCTGGATCGGCGACACCAACTTGGCTTCCTGCCACACGTCCACCCGTGCTTGGGGGTGCAGTTGGGCAGGCGGTTACGACGCCACCGTCTCCACGGCGCGGGAACACCGGCGCCCCAGCGGTGGCCAACGACAAGCCGGTAGCGCGGACGAGGCTCGCTACGCACGCCTGACC
>QGUH01000059.1 GCA_003242355.1 Pseudomonadota bacterium | reverse complement strand
TCGGCGAGCTGTCACTCGATGGGCGAGTGCGTGCGGTCCGCGGCGTCTTGCCGCTGATCCAGGGCGCCCGACGCCGAGGTCTCGAGCTTGCCGTCGTTCCCGCGGAGAACGAGGTGGAAGCCGGTCTCGGCTCGGAAATGGACGTTCGCGTCGCCGCGACGCTGCGGCAGGTCGTCGAGCACCTGCGGGGCGAGCACGCTCTGCGTCGCGCGCGCGAAACGACGATCGTTCCCGTTCGTCCCAACGCCGAACGCGATCTCGGCGAAGTTCGCGGTCAAGCCGGCGCGCGCCGCGCGCTCGAGCTCGCTGCCGCCGGTGGTCACAATTTGCTCCTCGTCGGCCCTCCCGGCAGCGGCAAGACGCTCCTCGCCCGCTGCCTTCCCGGCATTCTGCCCCCACTCGCCTTCGAAGAAGCCCTCGAGTGCACGATGATCCACAGCGTCGCCGGCGTGCTGCCGCCCGAAGTCGGCATGGTCGCGTCACGTCCCTTCCGCGCGCCCCATCATTCGGTGAGCGAGGCGGCGCTCGTGGGTGGCGGCGAGACCCCACGTCCCGGCGAGGTCAGCCTCGCGCATCACGGCGTGCTGTTCCTCGACGAGCTTCCCGAGTTTCGTCGTTCCACGATCGAAGCGCTGCGCCAGCCGCTCGAAGACGGGCGCGTGTGCATCGCCCGCGCGCGGGCGCGCGCCTGGTTTCCCGCTCGCCCCATCGTCGTCGCGGCCCTCAATCCTTGCCCGTGTGGCTTTCTCGGGCATCCGCGCCGCCGCTGCCGCTGCACGCCCGAAGCGCGCCAACGCTACCGCGCGCGCCTTTCCGGGCCGTTGCTCGAGCGGCTCGACATCCACGTCCAGGCTCCTCCGGTCGAGCTGTCGGCGCTTTCGGGCGTTGCGCGCGCCGAGTCGTCGGCCGAGGTGCGTGAGCGCGTCCTGCACGCTCGGACGCTTCAGCGCGAGCGCGCCGAGGCCCTCGGCCTCTCCGCGTCCCTCAACGCGCTCCTGCCCGCTCCCGAAGTCGAGCGCATCGTCCCGCTCGACGGAAAAAGTCGCCGCTTGATCCAATCCGCGATGGACCAACTCGGGCTCTCGGCGCGCTCCTACTTCAAAGTGCTCCGCGTGGCGCGTACCATCGCGGATCTCGAACGCGAGCCCCGCGTCCGGTCCGCGCACGTCGCCGAAGCGATCCAAGCCCGCACCTTCGAGATCGTCCCGCCCTGACTCCGGCGTGACGACTCGACGCGGGGACCCCGGCGCGAGACGCTCGGAGGACGAGGCACGCCACGGAGCTCCCGCGTCGTTTCGCCGAGTCGCCGGGAGCCACGCCACCGCGCCGAAATCGGTGAGCCTCCCGACGCCGGCCCTTTTTTGGCGCCGTTTTCCGCGAATTGCGACGCGCTCGGGACCGCTCGTGCCATTGGAGCGCTGCTCGTGTCGATGCCGGGTCACGAGCGAGCGCGGAGTGCTCGGCCGATTTCGGGCTGCTGCTCGACGCCTCGGCTCAGCGCACTTTCTTCATGACCTCTTCGTTGCGGTCCTTCGAGTGGCCGCGCTTGGCGAGGTAGAAGGGCTCGCGGATCTCGACGATCCCGAAGGGGCCCTCGAGCGCCTTTCGCAAATGCGGGAGCTCGTCGCGCCCCGCCGGCAGCGAGAACAGGAGGTAGTCGGCGTCGAACACGCCGACACGGAGCGTGTACGAGTCGGGCCGGCTCGAGACGTGCGGCACGATGTTCTCGGAGCTGACGATCTTGGCCATGTCCGGCACCTTCTCGATCAACGAATAGAGCTTGCGCTGGCGTTCGCGATCCTCGTCCGTTCGTTCGAACCGGTAGGGGCCGAACCCGCCCCGTGCGGTGTTCTGCTGCAGGATCGCGCCATATTGGTGACTCGTGACGAGGGTGGAGAGCCCAATCGCGAGCAGCCAGGCGCGCTGCCGAATCCGACCGCGCGTGTCTCCCACGAAGGCCGGCTTTCTGAGCGCCGCGAGATTGGCCACGACGGCGATGAACAGGAACGTCGTCCAGTGAGCCGTGTACTGGAAAGAGATCTGCACCAGCGGCAGGTACTTGGTGGAGAGCAGCGTGAAGAAGAAGCCCGGCAGGGACAGGAAGAGCCCGATGGGCCGCCGCCACGGGAAGAAGCAGAGGGGCGCTCCGAGCTGAGCGAGGTACAGGAACTTTTCCGGCTCGAGCAGGCTCGTGAGCGTGAACACGGGGTTCGCGAGCACCGTCATGAGCACGCCGCCGTACGTGCGGGCTCCTTCGGGCGCGAGCCCCTCCCACTGATGGATGAACGATTGCCCGCCACCCTGCATCGCCGGCATCACGACCATCTTCATCGCGAAGAAGTAGGTCGCGGCCACGGCCCCGACGACGGCGCCGGCCCGCGGCCGACTCCCCGAGAGGATGAGATAAGCGCCGATGATGACGAGCCCCGCCGCCACGTCTTCACGCACCGAGAGCGTGAGCAGCACGGCGAGCGCGGCGAGCCAGTAACGCCCGCCTTCGATCAGGTACAGCGTGAGCCAGAGAAAGAAGACGCCGAGCGGGAGGTAGTGAAAGTCGTAGAGGTTCGAGCCGTGGACGGGCGGGTACAGGAGGTAGCAGAGGGCAATCACGCACGCGCCCCAGCGACCGATGTGACGGCGAGCGAATCCGTACAGCGGCAGCGCTGCGGCCCCGATCATGACGGCCTGGATCACGAGCAGCGTCTCCGGCCGCGGCCAGAGCGCGTACACCGGCGCCATCACGTACGCGAAGAGCGTCGCGTGAAACCCGAAGTGAATCGCCTCGTACCCGAGCGGCGAGCTCTTCATGAACGGCCCCCCGTTCACGAGGTTCCACATCAGGTTGTTCTCGAGCCCGAGGTCGAAAGACGCCGTCCCCAGATTGTTGTGGTTTTGAATCGTGTAGTAGGAAAAGTACGCTGCGTATCCGATCGCACCGAGCAGCACGACCGTGAAGGGAAGCCACGGTTTGAGCCGATCGAAGGCACGAGCGGCGAGCCGGCGCAGGCTCACCGGGAAACTGGAGTGGAACGTGAGCGGCGTCCCCTGGAGCGCCGCGAGAATGCTCGCATACGCGGCGATGCCGTAGATGCTGGCCAGCACCGCGAAGGTCAGCTCTCGGCCGACCCAGATCTGCCAACGAAAGAGGAACGGCAAGAGCCCCACGAGGAGCACCGGGGAGAGACGCACCGCGATCCGATGAAGACGCGGAATACCCGGCGCGCCGTGGCGCGACGCGTACACCAGACCAGCGAGCACGCCGAGGATGCCGGGCAGCACCATGCCCAGCGCCAGCAGGCGGCGCTCACTCAGCGGGAGACGGTTGTGGACGGCATAAGGAAACACTTCGTCTCCCCGCCACATCGCCCACACGAACAGTCCGATGGACATGCCCTGTCCGAACAACAGCAGCGCCGTGCGCAGCGCCACCGTCAGCGCGGGAGGGCGTTGCACGAGCGCGCTGCTCACCCCGGCGTCGACACCCGACGGCGACGCAAACGCGGACTCGCGTCCCTGACTCAGGTCGAGGCTGGCGCTCCTGGGCAACTGGCCGGTCATTTCGCCCGTACCGTTACCAGACTCTCCGAGCGATCCCAAGGCGCACGCGCGTCCCTCGATCACCGATCCGTCGGACGGATCGCCGTTCGAACCCACGGACACCGAAATCCGTCGCATCGACCTCGATGGTGTTCGCCGTCACGGCCCTGCACACGGCACCGGCAAACGGGCTCCAGCCTGGACAGTCGGGAGGGACGTGCGACAGTTCCGCGGCCGACGCCGCTGCGGCGCGCTGCCCCCTTTTCGCGAATGCCGTCGTCCGCTCCCTCTCGCCCCGGCTGGAGAACCCCGTGACCCGTGCCTCGCCCGGCTCGGAAAAGCGCGTCTACGTCACTGGAGTCGGCTCGATCTCGCCGCTCGGTGCCAGCTCCGTTGCGACCCGCGAGGCCTACACGACGGGGCGCACGGGCATCCGTCGGCGCGTCATCGGCGACGCGCTCCTTCCCGTAGGCGCGCTTTCCGAAGAGGCGGAGCTCGAGGTGTCGCGGCTCACGCGCGAGAGCGCGACGATCGCGAAGCTCGACCGGATGACGCGCCTCGCCCTGTTGGCGGCACGCGAGGCGCGACGTCAGGCAGGCTTCGATCGGCGCGACGCCGCGCTCGGCGTGATCCTCGGATCGTCGCGCGGCGCCACGACCACGTTGGAGGCGCGCCTCGCGGAGTTCATGGCCAAGGGGCGCACGCTGCCGCGCACGTCACCGACGACCACGCTCGGCAACCTGGCGACCAACGTCGCGCGCGAGCACCCGTCCGCGCCGCTCGCCGGCGAGATCTCGTGCGCCTGCAGCACCGCGATGCAGGCGGTGCTCCTCGGCTTCGCGTGGCTGCGTGCGGGGCTCGGCGAGGCCTGCTTGGTCGGCGGCGCGGAAGCGCCCCTCACTCCGTTCACGATTGCGCAAATGGACGCGCTCGGGCTCCTGACTCGAGATCCCAGCGAAGAACCCGCGTGCCAACCCCTCGCCCGCGAAGCGCGCGATCGCCTGGTGCTCGGCGAGGGCGCGTGCGTGCTCGTCCTCGAGCGGTTGAGCGAGCCCGAAGCGCTCGAGCGCGGTGCGCTCGCGGAAGTGGTCGGCGTGGGATCGTCGGTGGAGAAGGGCGCGAGCGCGACGGGCATTTCGGCGGAAGGCGACGGCCTCGCCTGCGCCATGCGCGCCGCCCTCGCCGGTCACACGGACGGCATCGACGCGGTGGTCGTTCACGCGCCGGGAACCGTCCAGGGCGATCGCGCCGAGCTCGCCGCCATCGACACCGTCTTGGGAGCGAGCGAGGTCGCGCTGTGCTCGAGCAAATGGCAAACGGGGCACACGCTCGGAGCCTCCGGAGCGTTCGGCATCGAGCTGGCGCTCCATCTGCTCTCTGGGGGCACGGTGGCGACGCCGCCGTACGCTTCGCACCTGCGCGCTCCGACGCGGTCCGTGCGCCGCGTGGTGGTGAATTCCGCCGGGTTCGGCGGCGCAACGGCGAGCGTCCTGCTCCGAGCGCTCGGCAGCGAATGACGCCCAACGCCCGCTTCTGCTTCGGGAGCCGGAATGGAACACGGTAGGGCAATGTCGGTGCCTTGACGGCTGCGCGTTCGTCGCGAACGCTCCTCTCGGAGGCGAACGCGAATGTCTTCCCAGCCGCTTCTCGAAACGCTCGCCATTCACGCGGGGCAGGAGCCCGATCCGGTCCACGGCGCCGTGATGCCGCCGATCACCCTCTCCACGACGTTCGCACAGCCGGAACCGGGCAAGCCGCTGCGATTCGACTACTCGCGCAGTGGCAATCCGACGCGGGCGGTCCTCGAGGCGTGCCTCGCCGCGCTCGAGCGCGCCTCCTTCGGCTTCGCGTTCGCGAGCGGGTGCGCGGCGGCGACCACGCTCCTCCACACGCTCCGCCCGGGCGACCACGTCGTGTGCGGTGACGACGTCTACGGCGGCACGTACCGGTTGCTCCAACACGCCGCGACGGCGCTCGGCATTCGAACGACCACGGTCGATGCGACCGATCCTGCGGCGTTCGCGGCGGCGCTGCGCCCCGAGACCAAGCTCGCGTGGATCGAATCACCGACGAATCCGCTGTTGAAGCTCGCCGACGTCGCGGCCATCGCGCGGTATACGGCGGAGCGCGGCGTTCGCCTGGTCGTCGACAACACGTTCGCCTCGCCCGCGCTGCAGAACCCGATCGAGCTCGGCGCCGACGTCGTGCTGCATTCGACGACGAAGTACATCAACGGCCACTCCGACGTGGTCGGCGGTGCGCTCGTCACGCGCGACCCGCAATTGGCGGAGCGGCTGCGCTTTCTGCAAAACGCCCTCGGCGCAGTACCGAGCCCCTTCGATTGCTACCTCGTCTTGCGGGGCGTCAAAACGCTTCCCGTCCGCATGCAGCGCCACGTCGAGACGGCGAGCGAGCTCGCGCGACGCCTGGAAGAGCACCCGGCAGTGGAACGCGTGCTCTACCCCGGGTTGCGCAGTCACCCGCAGCACGAGCTCGCGCGCACCCAGATGCGCGGCGGGGGCGGCATCATCAGCATCGTGTTGCGAGGCGGAGAGCCGGCGGCGCGGCGTTTCCTCACCTCGCTGCGTTGGTTCGCGCTGGCCGAGAGCCTCGGGGGCGTGGAATCGCTGGCGGAGCACCCGGCGCTCATGACGCACGCTTCCATTCCGAAGGACAAGCGCGAGGCCATCGGAATCGGCGACGGCCTCGTTCGCCTCTCCGTGGGCCTCGAGCACGTTCACGATCTCTGGGCGGATCTCGAGCAGGCGCTTTCCAAGGCGCGCGCCGAAACCTGACGAGGGGCGATGGAAACGGGGAACGAACCCAAGAGCTCGATCCTTTCACTGATCGGAAACACGCCGCTCCTGCGGGTGACGCGGCTCGATACCGGCCCGTGCGAGCTCTTTCTCAAGCTCGAGCAGCAAAACCCCGGCGGCTCGATCAAAGACCGCATCGGGCTTTCCATGATCGAAGCGGCAGAGCGCGCGGGGCACATCGCTCCCGGAGCCACGCTCGTCGAAGCCACCGCCGGGAACACGGGACTTTCGCTCGCGCTGGTGGCTGCCTCCAAGGGTTACCGGCTCGTGCTCGTGATCCCCGACAAGATGAGCCAGGAGAAGATTTTCCACCTGCGCGCCATGGGTGCGGAGGTGCGGGTCACGCGCTCCGACGTCGGCAAGGGCCACCCCGAGTACTACCAGGACGTCGCCGAGCGGCTCGCGCGCGAGCTCGGCGGCTATTACGTCAACCAATTCGAGAATCCCGCGAACCCGCTCGCGCACGAGACGACGACGGGCCCGGAAATTTGGGCACAGATGGAAGGCCGCCTCGACGCGGTCGTCTGCGGCGTCGGCTCCGGCGGCACGATCACGGGGTTGAGCCGCTACTTCGCGCGCGTCGCGCCCGACGTCGAAATGGTGCTCGCCGACCCGGAAGGCTCGGTGCTCGCCGACTACGTGCGCACCGGCACGGTGGGGCAAGCGGGCTCGTGGCTCGTCGAAGGCGTGGGCGAAGATTTCGTGCCGAAGATCTGCGACCTCTCGCGCGTGCGCACCGTTTACAGCATCTCCGACGAAGAGAGCTTCACGACGGCGCGCGCGCTCTTGCGGCACGAAGGCGTCTTGGCCGGCTCGTCGTCGGGCCTGCTGCTCGCCGGAGCGCTTCGGTACTGCCGCGCACAGACGAGCCCGAAGCGCGTGGTGACGTTCGTCTGCGACAGCGGCAACAAGTACCTGTCCAAGATGTACAACGACTTTTGGATGCGGGATCAGGGCTTCATGCGCGGCCCCGCGTACGGCGATCTGCGCGACGTGATCGCGCGCTCCCAGGAGCAGGGCGCGGTCGTCGCGGTCGCGCCCGACGACACGTTGCTCGTCGCCTACTCGCGCATGAAGCTCTACGACGTCTCGCAGCTTCCCGTGCTCGAGGGCGACACCATCGTCGGGATCCTCGACGAGTCGGATCTCTTGCTCGCCGTGCACGCCGACGCGTCGGCGTTCCGACGCCCCGTGCGCGAGACGATGAGCACCCGGCTGACCACGGTGGAGCGCACGACGCCGCTCGAAGCCCTGTTGCCCCTCTTCGAGCGCGGCCTCGTTCCCATCGTCTGCGACGGCCCCAAGTTCTTGGGGCTCATCACGCGCATCGACGTGCTCAACTATCTGCGCCGCAAGCTCCGCTGAAACACGGCGGGCTCGGCGTGCGCCGATTCCCGGGGAGACGAGGGTCGCACCGGGCATCGAATCCTCGAGCTCGGTGCGGCGCCTCGAGCGCGGCGTCCTTCGCGAGCATCGCGATCAATGGGGCGCCTCGAGCGCGGCGTCCTTCGCGAGCATCGCGATCAATGGGGTGCCGACAGGGCGGCATCTTCGGCGAGCACCGCGCGGATGGCGTCCGCGATCACGTCGGGGTGATCCTCGGGCGTGAAGTGGCGTGCTCCCGGGATACGCCGAAGCGGCGCGCGGAGCTCGCCCGCGAGCCGCTCCGCCGAGGCGAGACCGAGCGGATCGCGGTCGCCCCACACGACGCGCCCCGGCACCGCCAAGCCCGCGAAATCCCCCGCGACGGCCCTCGTGTCCCGGGTGTCCAGGCTGCGCAGTTGGTGAGCGTAAGCGGCGGGCCCGATGGGCGCCGCGTAGTGGCGCCAGTGCAGCTCGATCGACTCCGAGAGCCGCGTGGTGTTGTCGTGGCCGAGATTGATCATGCCGGCGAAGAGCGCCGGTTTCATCAGCGCCGGCGGCAAGCGCTCGATCGCGCCGCTCATGGCGCGCGCCGCGCGCACCACGGGAACCGGCCAGTTGTCGTACGCCGCGCTGTCGGCGAGCACGAGCCCCGCACAGCGTTGCGGCCATGCGACCGCGAGCCGCTGCACCACGCCGCCGCCGAGGTCGTGTCCCACGAGCACGGCGCGTTCGATGCCGAGGAAGTCCATCCACGCCGCGAGGTACTCGGCCTGGCGCGCGACCGAAATGTCCCGTCGCAATCCTTCTGCCATCGAGGCGCCGAAGCCGACGAGCTCCCACGCGTAGCAGCGCGAGGCCCCGTCGGTGACCCGCGGAATGACGTAGCGAAACAGCCTCGGGTGCGTGGGAATGCCGTGAACGAGCACTACCGGGAGCCCGCCGCCGTCGGTGCCGTGCTCTTCCCAGCGCATCACGATGCCGTCGACGACCGCGCTCCGAACGAGCTCCGGCGCCGCCCCGCTCTCCAGTGCTCGGCCTCCCCTGCCGAGGAGCGCTCGACTCATCACCGCGGCCGTCCTCCCCATCTCGAGGCGCAGCAGGCGCGTGTTCCCGGTCATCAGGCGCATGTTCGTCTTCTCCTCGCGCCGGCCCGTCGCCGGCTCTCCCCTCGAGGCTGCAAGACGCGCACCACGGAGCGTTTCGCGTCGGCGGAGCGCCGGAGTGCGCGTCGGCGCACGCGGCGCTCTCGCCGTGGCGCCGATGCCTGGTACCTTCCCCCCGGTGTCCCTCCTCCAGCGTGGCGCCGTGATGGCTCGGCGCCTGCTCTCGTGGCTGCTTCGTCAGGATCTGTTCGTGATTGCCAGCGTCGGAGCGCTCGCCGCGCTCACCTGGGCATTCGCGGAGATCGCCGATGCCGTGCGCGAGGAAGAAACGCGGAGCGTGGACGAGAGCGTGCTCCGGGCGCTGCGCAGCGATCCCGCGGGCCTCGATCCGATCGGGCCCGACTGGGTCACCCGCGCGATGGTCGACCTGTCTGCGCTCGGTAGCCCTGCCGTCACGACTTTGATCGTGATCGTGGTGGCCGGCTTCCTCCTGCTCGGAAAGAAGCCGCGCCTGGCGCTACTCGTGATCGCTTCGGCTCTGGCGACGACTGGCTCGATGCTCGCGCTCAAGGAGCTCTTCGAGCGCGGTCGCCCTGCGATCGTCGCACGCGTGGTCGAAGAGAATGGCCTCTCCTTCCCGAGCGGGCACGCGGCCGTGAGCGCGGCGCTCTATACGACGATCGGCGTTCTGCTCGCGCGCACCGTCCCCGGCACGCGCCTCCGCGTTTACGTCGTCCTCGTGAGCGTGGTCGTCGCGCTCCTGATTGGCGCGACTCGCGTCTACCTCGGCGTGCACTATCCGACGGACGTCGTCGCAGGATGGACGCTCGGCGCCGCCGTCGCCCTCACCTGCGGCGTCGCCGCTCGTGCTCTCGAACGGCGCGGTCTCGTCGAATCCGGACCGAACGACCCGCGCGCCCCGTTCACCAGCTCCGAACCCCGAGCGCAGCCGCCTTCGGCCCCCCCCGGTTCGTCGCCCACTCGGTGACACGCGCGCGTCGACACCAGCGTTCGGCTTCCCGGCGCTCGGCGCGATGCGGTGACACGCGCGCGCCGACCGCGAACGGCGCGAGGCCGCGCTACGCTGCCCGCGCCTCGTTCACCAGGGTTCGCCTTCCCGGCGCTCGGCGCGATGCGGTGACACGCGCGCGCCGACCGCGAACGGCGCGAGGCCGCGCTACGCTGCCCGCGCCTCGTTCACCAGGGTTCGCCTTCCCGGCGCTCGGCGCGATGCGGTGAC
>QGUH01000902.1 GCA_003242355.1 Pseudomonadota bacterium | reverse complement strand
GGGTTCGAGAATTTTTTAAAGGGGAACGCTTTGAGCGCGTTCTCGTAATCGCTCTCCTCGAGGTATGCGACGCCGGACTCGAAGTGGCGGCGCGCAAGGTCGTCGGCGCTGCTCTGAGCGGTCGCCGGAGCCGAGAGCGAAAGCAGACCGATGCAGAGAAGTGCCGCCGGGAGGTGCCGACGGGCCCGCTTCTCGCGGAAAGCACTCATGAACCCAGATCCATATCACGCAGCCGTTCCGGGTACGGAGGATCGCGCGGCAGGGCCAAGCGCCGCACCCGTCAGTCCCACTCCCCTCTCCGACGGCGTGCAGTAGGGCACTCCCCCCGGCCTGCCGTCGGCGCGTGGCAGCAACGACGGCGAGGAGACCTTTCCGACGACGGCCTGCAGTAAGTAAGGCCCCCCCGGCCTGCCGTCGGCGTGTGGCAGCGACGACGGCGAGGAGACCTTTCCGACGGCGTGCAGTAGGGCGCACCCGGCCAGGCGGCCGTCACGGGCGGCGGCGCACCGCGTTCGGGTTGCGGCCGGACCCTTCTTCCGGCACCGAGACGAAAAGGTGCGACGAAGGCAGCGAGGCGGCGAGCCGTGTGTGCTAAGGCGCACCCGCGATGCCGCGCCGGAACGATATCAGCAAGATCCTGCTCATCGGCTCTGGTCCCATCGTGATCGGACAGGCCTGCGAGTTCGACTACTCGGGGACGCAGGGCGCGAAGGCGCTGACGTCGCTCGGGTACGACGTCGTGCTCGTCAACTCGAACCCGGCCACGATCATGACGGACCCGGAGCTCGTGCGCCGGACCTACATCGAGCCGCTCACTTTGGAAACGGTGGCCGCGATCATCGAGCGCGAGCGCCCGGATGCGCTCCTGCCCACGCTCGGCGGCCAGACCGCGCTGAATCTCGCGCTCGATCTGCACGGCTCCGGTGTGCTCTCGCGTCACGGTGTGCAGCTCATCGGCGCGCAGGTCGACGCGATCCGCAAGGCGGAAGACCGCCAGCTCTTCAAAGAAGCGATGCGGAACGCCGGGCTCGAGTGCCCCTACTCGGGCCACGTGAGCTCCCTGGAGGAGGCGCGGAAGATCATCGAGATCACGGGCTACCCGGTGATTTTGCGCCCGAGCTTCACGCTCGGCGGCACGGGCGGCGCCGTGGTGAATCGCCCGGAGGAGCTCGAAGCCAAGCTGGCCTGGGCGCTCGCGCAGTCGCCGACGCACCAGGTGCTCGTCGAAGAGAGCGTCATCGGTTGGAAAGAGTACGAGCTCGAGGTCATCCGCGACGCGGCCGACAACTTCATCGTCGTCTGCTCGATCGAGAACATCGATCCGATGGGCGTTCACACCGGCGACTCGATCACGGTAGCGCCCGCGATGACCCTGACCGATCGCGAATACCAGCGCCTGCGCGACGCGGCGCGCGCCGTGATGCACGAAATCGGCGTCGAAACCGGCGGCTCGAACGTGCAGTTCGCCGTGGATCCGAAGACCGGGCGCATGCTCGTCATCGAGATGAACCCGCGCGTGTCGCGCTCGAGCGCGCTCGCGTCGAAGGCGACCGGCTACCCCATCGCCAAGATCGCAGCCAAGCTCGCGGTCGGATTCACGCTCGACGAGCTCGAGAACGACATCACGGGCACGAGCGCCGCGTTCGAGCCGACCATCGACTACGTCGTGGTCAAGTGGCCCCGCTTCGCGTTCGAGAAGTTCCCGGGCGCCGATTCCCGGCTCGGCACGCAGATGAAGAGCGTCGGCGAAGTGATGGCCATCGGCCGGACCTTCCCGGAGGCGCTGCAGAAAGCCGCTCGGTCGCTCGAAACCGGAAAGAGCGGCCTCGTCAGCCTGATGGACCGCGTGGACTACCGCGTGCTCGTGCGCGAGGAGCAGAACCGCGACCTCGTGAACGAGGCGCCGCCCACGGCGAAGCCGCGCCCCACGTTGCCGCCGCCGGCACGGGGAGAGCTCGAGCGGGCGCTCGAACGGCTGGTGGCCGTGCCCACGGCCGATCGCCTCTTCTACGTGGCCGACGCCATGCGCGTCGGAATCACCCAGCAGCGCATCCACGAGCTTACCGGGATCGATCCCTGGTTTCTCGCTCAAATCGCGCGCATCATCGAGCACGAAAAGCGCATCGTCGCGGCGCCCGGCCTCGACGCCGAAGTGCTCCGCGAAAGCAAGCGGCTCGGCTTCAGCGACGCGCAGATCGCGACGCTGCGTCGGACCACCGAGGATGCGATCCGCGCTCGGCGCGACGAGCTCGGGATCGGATGCTCCTACGCGCGCGTGGACACGTGCGCGGCGGAGTTCCCGGCGAGGACCCCGTACCTCTATTCGAGCTACGAGACCGAGTCGGAATCCGAGGTGAGCGCCAAGAAGAAGGTGATCATCCTCGGTGGTGGACCGAACCGCATCGGCCAGGGTATCGAATTCGATTACTGCTGCTGCCACGCCGTCTTCGCCCTGCGCGAGCTCGGCATCGAGACGGTGATGGTCAACTGCAACCCGGAGACGGTCTCGACGGACTACGACACGTCCGATCGGCTCTACTTCGAGCCCCTGACGCTGGAGGACGTGCTC
>QGUH01000901.1 GCA_003242355.1 Pseudomonadota bacterium | reverse complement strand
TTTCAGAAGGAGAACGGCATCGTATATCTAGTCCGTCCTCGTGGGCTCGGGATTGTGAAAAGGTCTGGAGGGCGACCACATCGCCGCTCAAGCATCGGAGCTTCCCGAGACGCTGCCGAAGCACGTCCGCGACATGCTGGGCCTGCCGACTCGAAAGGCGCGCTTCGACACCGTGGTGATGGGTCGTGCCACGTACGAGCCAGCACTGGCGGAGCCGTGACGACCGAACGCAGCCCGCAGCTCCCTTCGGCGCTCGCGCCGCGTGCCGCCGGAGTCAGAATCGGAAGCGCGCGGAACCCCCCGCACGCCGCAAGCGCGTGAGCCGTTCGTGGAGGCTGGCCGGAGCGAGGCTCACGCCTCGAAGCCCTGCGTGCCCTGCGGCGCTGCGATGCCCTCGGGCTCGATGCAAAGCCGGCGCGCGATGTCCGTGGCAAGCCTTTCCAGGGTCACGGGCTGCCCTCGGAGGACTGCGGGTGCCGCGCTCCGGCGGAAGATACGCAGCACTGGCCGCCCCTTACCCACAATCCATCGACGCGCGTCGCCCTCGAGCTCCGCGCGGACCATCTCGGTCCACGGAATCCATTCCCGGAGAAGGAACCAGGATACGCACAGCCCCCGCTCGTCGAGCGTGAACCGAAACGGGAACGGCCACAGCCCGACCGCCATGACGACGAGGGCGAGCAAGCCCTGCCCCGCGGCGATGCAGGCGCCCATCACCGGCAGCGCAACGAACGCGAGAACGAACAGCCGCTTCACCGCGAACGCTCGGCTGAATCCCGGATTGATCCAGCCCGACGCTCGGATCTTCGCGCGTTCGTGCGCCGTCACTTCCCTTCGGCCTTTCGTGGATGGAGCTCGTCGCAGGCGGCGTCGCACCCTCCGAGCACCGCACCGGCAGCCGCCCCGACAAACACCGGGCACGCCGGCGGCACTGCGTAGCACCCAAGCGCCACGATCGAGCTTTCGAGCAGCGTCACCACACCGAGCGACGAGACGCAGTCGTTGATGCAGTCATAGCCGTACATGGCGGGTCCCCGGACTTCGGGCGAGCTCTGGAAGCGAGCTGCTCCGCCCTCCCCCGGCCCCAGCTGGAGATCCAGCTCCTGACATACGGGGTGACTCATTCGCGTGCACTCGATCGTGTTGGACATGGCGCCCCTATCGGACCGTAGCGCGCGCGAGTTGCGCGCCTTTCTAACTGCGTGGCGTCCTTGCGTGCGGGCCGGACGCCGGTACGCAACGCGCGCGCGGGCAACGGCGGCTGCCGCTGCTCACGAGAAACGTCGTGGTCCTACCCTTTCGAAAGGGCGCGAGGTCGGAAGAACAAGGTAAACGTTGCGACGCTTCACGAGGCTCGCACCGACCAGCACGAATGCCGTGATCGAGTGTTTGTCCCGCACCTTCCGGAGTGTTTGGCTGGGCAGTCGACGGCGCGAGACGACCGTGCCACACCCAGTGCGGATGGTCTGGATTGATCGCGGCGTCGGCGCGCGCCGGGGCGAGCGCGAGCCACTCCTCGCGTTCGCACGGCGACTGCGGTGGGCCGCTCGCGAGCAGCACCGGGGGCCCGGTTCGGTGAACCTGGACGTGAGCGCGCGAGGCGCATCCGCTCGAGGGAAGCGCGACCAACGACAAAGTGAACAGAATCCGAGCAACCCTCACTCCGCAATCCTGCGCGCGACCATCGCCAATGTCACTCGCAACGTGCATCTCCTCGTAGCGAATCCCGAAGTAGTGCTTCGCCGACCGCTTCGACTGGTGTAGGCTCGTGGCGTGGCTTGGCGGTTTGGGCCGAGTTGGGTCGTTGCGATGGCGCTGGTCGGTTGGGCCTGCGGCGGGGCAACGCGCGGAACGCTCACGGCGTTTCCGCCCGAACCTCCGACGTCGAGCCCCACGCTGACGACGAGCGACGCCCCCGGACTGCGCGTGTTGTGGAACGGTTCCACGACCGGCCGCGTCGGTCCGCAAGATCCGGATGAGGGGTGGGCGGCCGGAAATCAGGCGCAATTCGAAGACCTCTGGAAGGCCGCGGGAGTACGGCTTCCGGCACCACGGGTGGACTTCACGAGTGAAGTCGTATTCGGAGTGAGCGGCCCCGGGGGCGTTTGCCCGAGCGAAATCATCGGGATGCGGCTCGAGCCCGGAGGCGTCCTTCGACTGATGCACGCACCACCCGACGGGGTCGCCTGCGTGGACGTCCTGACGCGTGTCGCGGTGATCGTCGCGGTGCCGCGCACAGCAGTGGGGAGCACCGTGACTCTGGCGCCGACGCCCTCTCACCGCGGAATGCAGTTTGCCGTGCCTCCGGCGGCCGATGCCGGCGCTCGGGCCGCCGAGAGCGGAGCGCCGAACGCCCCGTCTGCCGTGGGGCTGGGCACTTCGCAGGCTGAGCACGGAGCCGCAGGGACGTCCGCGGAAAGCGGTCCACAGCGTGCAATCGGAGACGCAGGGACGTCCGCGGAAGCCGGTCCACAGCGTGCAATCGGAGACGCGGAGCCTTCAATAGGAGGCGACTCGCAGCGCGCGCTCGGAGAAGTGACGGTCCCGGAGCGAGGGCACCTCGTATTGGT
>QGUH01000058.1 GCA_003242355.1 Pseudomonadota bacterium | reverse complement strand
TTAAAAAGAAAGAGTGGATAACAGATTTAGTCTCGGCTCGGGGGGTCGGGGAGTTGTATAAGAGACAATTTTCGTGCCCGCCGCTCCAAGGTGGAGAGCTCCTCGTATTCCATGTTGCGGTACACGGCCGTGCGCTGAAACTGCGCCAGGGCTCCCAGCTGACCGACCTCGACCAGCATGCACTGGTGGTCTTCGGACTCGTCTTCGAGCTTCGGGCAGTAGGCGTCGCTTCCCTTGTCGCAGACGTAATCGATGGTGATCGACGAGGTTCCGTCACCCGCGTCGACCGGCGTGAGCCAGTGCCAGCCGTTCGCGGCGGTGAATGCCGTGCTCGGTGCGCTGAACACGTCCGTGCCCGCTGGCGTCTTCGTGATGTCTCTCCAGCGCCCGTAATTCCAGTGAGCAACGCTCGCTCCCCAATCGGCGATGCGGAGACGTGCCCGAACGCTGAAGGGCGAGAGACCCATGTTGGGAACGCCGCGTGCGGTCACGCGAAACACGTTGTTCCCCGACCCACAAGACTCGCCGGCGCAGATCCGGTTGGTGAGGCTCCCAGGGGACGTCGAGCCCGGGGATCCCGTCCACACGCCGACGTCGCTCGGCGAGAGGCGGATCCCTGCCGGACAGGATGTGCCGGGCGCCCTGTATTCGGCCCAGTCGCCCAATTTGTGCGGAATGATGGTGGTCGGGATCCTGTCCGAATCCGCATCGGTCCGCGGCCGTCGGTTCCCGACCAACACGTCACCCGTGCTCCGGTTCACCTGCGCGCCGAAAAACGCGCGGAAGTTCCCCGGGCTGAAGGGGAGGCGCGCCAAGTCGATGCGCAGGGTGATCGCCCAGCGCGGGCTCCCCACGCCCGCCCGATCCCAACGGGCGGCGCCGACGAGCCAGGTTGGCGTCGTCAGGCGCTCTTCCCAGCTCGGCGAGTCGACGCTGGCGTCGCCCGTCGTCCAGTGGACCACGGCTGCATCCGGCGCGCGGGTCGGCAGCGGCGTATCGGCGGGAACGAAGCCGGTGGGCGAGGCCGGCGGCGCGCCAATGGCTGCGCCACCCGCTGCGGCGCTGACCTTGAGCGCAACCGCGCTGTTCGCCCCGCCGTTCGTCAGCGCGAGGTAGACGAAGTCGCTCGCGGAAGGCCCGTTGTCGTCGACCTGAACCTGGTACGAGACGTAGAGGTGGTTGCCCTGCGTGAGGAAGCGTACCCCGACGTCGTCCGCCCATGCGGGCGAGCCAGAGTCGGGCAACATGGTCAGGAATTCGAGCGGAGCGCCGGACCAACGCGGGTCATGCAGCTCCGGTCGCCAAAAGCCGTCCCCGTCGAAGTCTTCCCATTCCGGGGGACCGGAAAGCCCGGGAAGCGCCACCGGGCCGAGCACACAGCACTCCGGAAGCGGCGCCGTGCCGCAGACTTGTGCCTGCGCGGTCCCCGCGAGCAGCGTCAGCGCGCTCGCCACCCCCGCAGCCTGGATCATCCACCGCTGTTTCATCCACTCACCCTTTCTTCCTTGGAGACCGTGCCGACCCACCTCGGGGCGACACCGGTCATTCGGTGCATTGTCTCGTAAAGGAGGTTCAAGACGACGCCACCCAGCGACGGGGCGGCGCACCGCTCGTTCGGCGTATTCTCTTGGCGTAAGCTGAAGACTGCAGCACTCTCGGCCGAGATCGCCGGTCATTCGGCGTGTCCTCTCCGGACGTAAGTCGAAGTTTGCACCGCCCGCCGGGGGGGGCAGTAGCGGTCATTCCTGGTATTCGATCGTGACGTAAATGGCAAAGAGAGCCCCAGTCGAGCTTACCGCCATTGGGTCGTTCGGAAATGGATCCCCGTACGCGTTCGACACGATCGGCCCCTCGTGATTCTGGCCGGGCTGGGACCGCACCATGGTGTCCGCGTTCACTTTGAAGCCAATCCAGTAGTACACGCCGGGCTGGAGCTGAATCTGTGGATTCGCGTTCACCGACGCCGGGCCGTTCATCAGCGCGAGCGCGGTGGTGCTGACCGAGAGGGGCTCTCCCGTTGGATTGGCGCTGTTGCCCGCGTAGAGCACGAAGCTCGCGCTTTGGCCGGTTTGCTCACCGACGATGCCGAACGAGAGCAGCTTTGCCTTGTGCGTGAGCACCGGAAGCAGCTTCAGAACGAGCCGATCTCGACCGACCTCCGTCTTGCCGCCCGTCGCCTGGGGCCACCCGAGGACGCGTTGGGCCGGAACGCACTCGCCATCGTGGCATACGTCCGTGGCACTGCAGTCGCTCCTGTCCACGCACTCGACGCACGTGCCGTTTTCGTTGCACACGCCACTCGAGCCCACGCAGGGCTCCCCAGCGGGAAGCGCTCTCACGGTGCACCGGTTACCCTCGCACGCCGGTGCGGCGCAGACACTTCCGCCCGAGCACTGCGCGTCCTGCGTGCACTCGACGCACTCACCGGCCGCGGTGCAGTACCCCCCCGGGCAGGGCGTGTGCGTTCCGAGAAAGGTGAACTCGCATTCACCGGAGCCCACGTTGCACGAGGCGCGATAACAGGCGCTGGGCGGCGTGCAGTGAGCGGTGTCCGTGCATTCGACGCAGACCCCGGCGCCCGTACAGATGGGCGTGCTCGCCCCGCAGTCGATCGCGGACGACGTCCGCCCGTCGGCGGAGCACACGGCGCGCGTCGTCTCGTCGTCGCAGGTCGCGCTCCCCGCGACGCACACGTCGCACTCGAGGTCGACGGGATCGCAGAGCCCGGCGCCGCACTGCTCGACCAGCTCGAACCCGGAGCGATCCGCGTTGCACTCCTCCAGGCGGTCTCCCGAACACCGGCGTTCTCCCGCGGCGGCGCACGCGAACGTGGTGCACGCGCCCGCCTCGGCATTGCACGGCTCCTCGTCGCAAACCGCGACCACCTCGAAATCGGTGAGCGCTTCGTTGCACTTCTCGAGCGTGTTCCCCGAGCACGCGAACTCGTTCGGCAAGCACGCCGCGCACTCCGGACCCGTGGCGAGCGTGCAATGCTGCACCGAGGGACACTCCTCGCGCGACGCGGTCACCAGATCCGGCCCGCACGTGACGCGCGTGGCGCCCTCGCAGAACGATGCGCCCGGCGCGCGACCAACACACTCGGGAACGATCGGCGCGCAGGTCCCCGGCTCGTCTGCGCTCGTGTCGCAGAGCTCGCCGTCCGAACACGGATCGGCCGCTCGCCACTCGCCGTCGCGACAAACCTCGCGCCCGGTCGCGGCCCGAGCGACACAGCGGAGCGCGCCCTCGTCGTCGCATTCCAGCTGCGGCGTGCCGGCACCGCCCGCGCCCGCTTCCCCACCGCTCGCACCGCCCGAGCCACCACCGGGAGCATCGACGCCACCGCCAGCGCCGTCATTGGTGGCGCCCGCAGTTCCCCCATCCCCCATCCCGTCGCCGCCACCCGCGCCGTCCACGCGGGGAACGGAGCGGCACGCGCCGTTCGCATCACATACCTGCTCGGCGGGACAGGCCGCCTCGTCGGCGCGGCAATCGGTCCGGCATTCGCCGTCGAAACAGGCGCTGCCAGTCGGGCAGTCCGCCGTATCGTCACACCGAGCGCGACTCGTCGCGACGCAGCGATTGCCGAACTCGGTCGTCAGGCAAAACTCGTCTTCGTCACAGTCACGGTCCTTGTTGCAGCGAGGGCTGCAGACTTCGAACACGCAGACGTGCGATTCGTCGGAGCAATCGGAGTTGAGCAGACAGCTCTCGACGTTCGCCTCGACGTTCGGGGCATCGGCATTCGGCTCGACGACGGTCGGCTCGTCGATGCCCACGATCGCGTTGCACGCGATCGCCGCAATGGCCACGAAGGCCCAGCGCACCAATCGATGCTCGCGTTTCACCACACCGCTCTCAGGCCGAGGGACGTCGGGCCCACGGTCAGCCCGGTCACCGCAAAGCCATGATCTTCGACGCTCGCCTTCGGGGCCGTAAAGTAGAGGATGGCTCCGGCGCCGAGCAGCCCGGCGCCTGCGGCGAAAGCGATCGTCGACACGTTTCCGGCCGCGCGCGCATCGTTGCGGATCTTCGCCGCGTCCGGATCGCAGACCCGGCCTTCACACCCGGCTCGATTCGACTCGTTGAATTTGGAGATGGCGGAGAAGCCGAACGCCGCACCGATTCCGATGCCAACCACGCCGAGCCCTCCCATGCTGAGCCCGACGATACGCTGGGCGTTGCCGCGGGGTGAAGCCGTCGTCGGAACCGGTTCCAGAGTGCTCGTGGACGGGTTTGCCCCGGCCTCCGCACCCGCCTCCCGAGCCTCCGCCTCGGCGGGTGCGTCGAGGAGAGCGGGCACCGTGACCGATCCGCGGGACAGGCCGGGCTCGATGTGGATGGTCGTGCGGAACGGCTGCTTTCCCGGCGCCGTGGCGGTCAGCTCGTGGGTTCCCGGGTCGATCGGCAGCGCCACGCCGAGTGCCGGCCGGCCGAGCTCTGCATCGTCGAGCCGGACGACGAGCCCCGGAACGTCACTCCCGGGTGAGAGCGTCACCGTGAGCCGCGGGAGCCGGGGCTCGATTGCAGCAATGCGCTTCTCGGCGTATTCCACTCGATCGGGTCGGTTGTCGCGGCGGGCAAGCGTAACGACCTGACTATACTCGGTCCACGCCGTGGCGAGCTTTCCCTCGTGCTCGTGGCACACGGCGAGATTCAAGAGCGTGCCCGTGCCCGGATCGAGACGCTGGCTCTCCGCGAGCTTGGGACACGCCTCGGCGTAACGCTCTTGTTTCATGAGCTCCTGGCCCTGGCGAAAGAGCTCCTCGGCGAGCACGCGGTCGGTCGCCTGCGCTTGCGCCTGGGCGGAAATCCCGAGCAGGGTGCAAAAAAAGGCGCTCGCCGCCCAGCGCACCCGGACGCCGGAAAGCCGCCATTCGACGACATGACTCCTTGCGCTTCTGACCTCATCCCGATTCACGATCGGCACCTTCCTCGTCCAACGTCGCATCATCCGTCGGCTCATCGAAGCTTGTCAAGGATGGGTGGCGGTGCTTCAACCGCGTTCGGCTGAGTCCATTTTGAGCTAAGCTCGACCTTCGAGTGCCGGAGGTTCCCGTGAAACCAGGTGACGTGCTTGCCGGCAAATATCGCATCGAGCGCGTCCTCGGTGAGGGCGGGATGGGAGTCGTCGTCGCGGCTTACCACCTTCAGCTCGAAGAGCGCGTCGCCATAAAGTTTTTACTACCCGCGGCGCTCGAGAGCCCCGAGGCCGTCGCCCGGTTCACGCGCGAGGCGCGCGCCGCCGTGAAAATCCGGAGCGAACACGTCGCCCGCGTTTCGGACGTCGGCACGCTCGAGTCCGGCGCGCCGTACATGGTGATGGAGTTTCTCGAGGGGCGCGACCTCGCGGCCCTCGTGCAGCAGTCGGGCCCGCTGCCACCCGCTACTGCGGCCGACTACGTGCTGCAGGCCTGCGAGGCGATCGCCGAGGCGCACACGCTCGGCATCATCCATCGCGATCTGAAGCCGGCCAATCTTTTTCTCACGACGCGGCCCGACGGTTCGCCGTGCATCAAAGTGCTCGATTTCGGGATTTCCAAGGTCACGTCCGCGGGGAGCTCGGGCACCGAGCTCGCCATGACCCGCACTCAGGCGATCATGGGCTCGCCGCTCTACATGTCGCCCGAACAGATGTCGAGCTCGCGGTCGGTCGACGCACGCTCGGACATTTGGGCGCTCGGCGCCATCCTCTACGAGCTCGTCAGCGGCACCGTGCCCTTCGAAGCCGAAACGATCCCGCAACTCTGTGGAGTGATTCTCCAAGAACCTCCCAAGCCCCTGCGTCGGGCGCGCCCCGATGTACCCGAGGCCTTCGAGCAGATCGTCCTGAAGTGCCTCGAAAAAGATCGAGGCCGGCGCTATCAGAACGTCGCCGAGCTCGCAGCGGCCCTCGGTGTCTTCGCTCCAACGAGCCCGAGCCCACAGCGCATCGCCCGTATCGTCGGCGCCCAGTCACCCTCCCTCCCCGCCCCTTCCGCCCGCGCACGCGGCCCGCATTTGGTCGTGGCGGACACCGCGAATCGCTCCACGTGGGCGCGCACCTTCACCGGCAGCCGAGCAAGAACCCTCGGTCTCGTCAGCGCCATCGCCGTCGCCCTCTGCGCCGTCGCCCTCTTCTTCTCTCTGAGACCACCGAGCGATCCCGCGCCCACCGCTACGGTCAGCGCGGCCCTCACGCCTTCGCCCTCCCCTGCGCCGCTCACCACGCCTCCGACGCTGCCCTCGTCCGACATGCGCGCTGTCGAAACGGCGCGAACCGCGCTCGCACCCGTTCCCCCCGAGCCGTCGAACGAAGCGCCGCCCCCTGCGCCATCACCTTCAGCATCTGCCGCCACGCCCACGGTTGCGCCTGCACCGCGCCCCGTCCGAACGGCGCGCACGACGCGGACGCGCCCCGCTCCCCCCGTCCAATCACCCCCCGGCGTAACGACGTCTCCCATCGCGACGACGCGGCCCGTCGCCACGCCCCTTCCCACCGCGACCACCCCTCCGCGCCCAACGCCACCAGCGCCCGCCGACAAACCGTCGACGCCGCCGAAGCTCGATCCGCTCCAGGGGCGGCACTGACCCCCCTTCCCGCCACCAACGTGCTCAGAAAACTCGGATTGGGCCTCGTCCTGATCGGGTGCATTCCATCGCGCCAAAGCATTCTCGCAGAAGGCCGCAGCGAGCTCACGACCCCAATCAGCGAACCGAAGCCCAACTGGAAGCTCTCATCGAAACGTTCGAGAGGCACAGCAAGGACGTCCCGAAGCTCATTGCCCGGCCCAAACGTGTGATCTGGAAACTCTCGAGTTGACGCTCCTTCGAATCCACAACACTCGCCGATGGACGATTTCGCCACTACTGGAGAAGCAAGGAGAGCGCGGTTCCGAACGGCTTTTGACGCAATCCTCTCGCAATACACGCAACGAGCAGACGCCATCGTGGCGCGGGCCGAAGCCCGACTGGAAAGGAGGGAGCGGCAACGGCGAGCGTTGGCTGCTCTGGCAACGGCGATGCGGTCATCTTCCGAAACGATGCAACGGGCGTCGACCTCGACGACCTACACCGCACCAGCATTGGGATGTTCGAGCGACTTCGAATGTCGATGGGGAAACGTCTGCGTCAAGCCGCCCAGTCGAATGCAGGGGGTGTGTGCGAGAGCCGTCGACGCACATGGGATCCCGACCTTCCAGGCGCCGCGAGGCTCATCCTTTCGGGCCAGGCGAACGCGAGTGCACATTTTCCAGCCAGTGCCCGATCGGCTTTTCGTGCATCGACGGACACTGTTCGAAGTGAGGACGATTGGAGCTCGGCTCAGTCCGTATTCGCTATTCGTGGAACCCGAGAAGCGCTGAGCGCTGCGCGCTCCGACCGCTCCCGCGCCTTCGGAGAAGGAGGTGCCGCCGTCGAGCCGCCGTCCGGTCCACGGCTGGTGCCGACGCCCTCGATGCAGGCGTCCTCGCGAGGGCGCTGTTCCAACTGCACGGGCCGGGGCGAGCAGCATGCCGAAAGGGGCTCTGGGCATCGTTGCGCGCTCGATCCGACGCCAGCACCGCATACCTCGCGTGGCTCGAAGCTTCCGGGCCACTGCAGCTTCGAGAGCCTCTGGGACGTGCTGCCTCACTGTCTCGACCGTCGAGCAGTAACACCGAGCTTGCTCTATGTGGACATCGTCGCATGAACGTTGCGGCTTGCTACTCATTGCTTATGGAAACGTTCGAGAAGCGATCGCGCGGTTCCGCCGCGGTGGAGGGACGCCGCGAGGACGTTGCCACGTGCGTCGAGGTCGATGTGGAAGCGGAGGGTGGGCTCGCCGTTGAGGTGGTAGCGCAGGTCGGCGATGTCGACGTGCACGCCGCCCGCTGGTCGCGGCTCCTCACGCACGAGGGGAAAGCGTGCCCATGCGAGCGCTTCGCGGACGGTGGGATTGGAGCGCGCGGATGCGCTCGCAGGCGTCACCGCGGTGCGCGGGTGGCGGGCTTGCTCTTCTGGCGGGGAGCCGACGCGGGCGGCGCCCACGGCGTAGTGATCGCGTGCAACGGCGACGTAACGGAAGCGCACGGGGCCGATCCACGAAGGAAAAACGTGGATCGACTCGGCGCTGGGATAGTGGTCTCGGACAGTCCGCTCGATGGTGTGTTGGAGAGTGATGCGGGTCAGCAAGTAGAGACACGATGTGGCGAGGCCGACGAGCAGCGGCGTTCGCAGGAGCGTGCGCCGGCGAACGCCCCACAACGCGCCGATGAGCAGCGGCGCGGTGAACAGCGGGTCGAGCACCATCATCCAGTCGAGCGTCACCCGTTCGCTCGAGAACGGCAGAAGGAGGCGCGTTCCCCAGCCGGTCCACGCATCGGCCAAAAGGTGGCCCAGAGCGGTCGCTGCGAGCGCCCAGGGGAAGATCACGTGCCACCGCGCGTCGCGGACGAAGAGCTTCGCGAGCCCCGTGGCGGCGAGCGCCACGAGCGGCGCGAGCAGCAGCGAGTGCGACAGGCCGCGGTGCGCGCGCAGGGTGTGCAGCACGGGATCGGCAGCCGGCCAGAGATAGTCGAGATCGGGCAACTCGGCCGCGAGCACGCAGCCGAGCAGCACGGCCCGGCGCTGCGCGTCGGGCCTGCGCAGGTTGCCGATGGCGAGACCGAGCAGTCCGTGGGTGAGCGGATCCATGCGGAGCGACGGCAGACGGCCGCCTACGCGGCGGCCGCCCTTCGCACCTCACTCGGTGAACAACGAGAGATCGATGGCGTCGGCCATCGCCTTCAGGCCGGTCTGGTTCAGGTGCAGGCCGTCGCCGGTGTCGTACTCGGCGCGGAGGTTCTGCGGGTTGTTGGGATCGCGCACGGCTTCGTCGAGGTCGATCACGGCGTCGAACTTCCCGCTCGTCCGAATCCATTCGTTCACCTTCTGACGCGCGGCCTCGCGGTCCGGCGTGAAATAGCCGGTGTTCTTGCCGAACGGCAGGATCGGCACGCCGTAGATGAGCAGGCCTTTCGCGTGCGCCTTGTCGATGAACTCCTGATAAGCGGCGATCAATTGGTCCGCCACCTGTTGGGGGTTGCCCGTGTTCCCGAGGTCGTTGACGCCCTCGAGCACGATCACCCAGCGCACGCCGCGCTGCTCGAGCACGTCGCGATCGAAGCGCGCGCGCGCCGTCGGCCCCAAACCGCCCGTCAGGACGGTGTTCCCGCCAACGCCCATGTTGAGCACCGCCACGCCCGCCGTGGCAGAGTTCTCGCGCAGGCGACGCGACAACACGTCCGGCCAGCGATCGTTGCCGTTCGTGGTCGAGCCCCGACCGTCGGTGATGGAGTCACCCAGCGTCACCACGGCTTTGCTCGTGGTCGGGGCCATCACGTCGATCCCCGTGAGGATGTACCAATGGTCGGTCATCGCGGGAGATGACATCGACTCCGCGCTGACCGCGTTGCCGGTCTGGATATACGACGTGGTCCGCGAGCCCGGGTGCCCGGTCACCACCGTATTCGACGTCTGGCCAAAGTAGATGGAGACGGCGACCTTCGTCTGCTGGGGCAACGCGAACTCGAATGGATCCGAGAACACCTCCTGGCCAGCGGGAATCGTGACCGACGGCGAACCTTCGAAGGTGAGCCCGACGTCGGTGCTCGGATCGATGCCGCTCCCGTTCGTCGCGAGCGCGATGTGCGCCGCGTTGATCGTGACCGGGCTGTTTCCGAACGCGTTGGAGAACTGAACGCGCAGCGTGCTCCCCCCGATCGACACGTAAACGATCTGGCGGAGCGTGTTGTTCGCGAGCCCCGGCGGGTTCGGCGGGTTGTTGTGCTCTTCGGTGAGCTGAGGCGAGGTCCCCCACGTCCCCACCCAGTGCATCATCCCGTCGTTGCCGGCTCCGCCGCCCATTGCCTCTCCGCCGCTGCCGGCGTCGCTGCCGCCGGCACCCGCGACGGGAGTTCCCGCGCTGCCGCCGTCGGTGCCGCCACTGCCGCCGTCGCTGCCGCCACTGCCGCCGTCGCTGCCGCCGGTTGCGGTGCCACCATCGCCCCCGGGCCTCGGGGTTCGCCCTTTGGGCGGGCGCCCGGGCCGGTTCCCCCCCCCCATCCTCCCCCCGAAAACACCCCCGGGCCGGAACCCCCGGAAGGCGGGGTG
>QGUH01000900.1 GCA_003242355.1 Pseudomonadota bacterium | reverse complement strand
CCCTGCTCGGGTGGGGGACCCGGGTGGCCCGTCCCGGGCTGGCCCTTGCGCGTGGCGCGCCCGATGTGCTCCGCGAGGGCCTGTTCATGCTCCGGCGTGAGCCCGACGTGCAGAATGATGCTCATCGGCCGTGCCTCCCTGCGGGGCGCGTCACGACCGTGCGCTCGAGCTCCCGCGCTCGCCCTGGGGTCTCCTCCCGATTCGGTCGCATGTTTCCCCGAGGGGGGTGGTTTCCTTTCTTCCCTTAGCACGCGGCCAGTGTCGGAGTTTGTTGCTCGGCCCGTCGTTCTCACGCTCCTTGTGCTCTCTCGAGCCCTGTGGCAGGAATGCGCCCGGTTCGTGCGCGGCCCGTCGCCACGGGTTCGACGGCCGGCCTGAGCAATGACAGGATCGACCGCTCTCCCCGGGCTTTACAGGCGTCTTCTGCGCCGGTTCGGCACGACATTTTCCGAGCGGGTTTACGCGCTGCTCACTCTCGTGTGCATCGCCATCGGGATTGCGCTGCGCACGCGGGGGATGTTCGGCAAGAACCCCCTGCCGTTCTGGCTCGACGAGGCGTCGTGGGCCGTCTTTCTGGTCGAGGTGCCGCTGACCGAGCAGTCCATTCGTCCGATCGGGTTCATGGCGGTGAGCCGCGTGCTCGGCGCGATTTCCATGAGCGAGCCGATGCTCCGGTCCCTGTCGTGGGCCGCGGGCATCGCGACGGCGGTGCTCGCGCCGTTTTTGGCGCGGCGGCTGTTCGACTCGAAAGCGTCGCGCCTCCTCTTCGTGGCGGTGCTCGCGCTGCACCCGGGGGCGATCGATCTCGCGCGCGAGTTCAAGCCGTACGCGGTCAGCCTCTTCGTGCACGCGCTGCTTCTCTTCGCCGCGTTGCGCTACGTGCGGGACCGACGCCGATCGAGCCTCGTCTTCGCGCTTTGCGTCTTGCCGCTCGCGGTGCTGTTCGCGCAAGACACGGTGTTCGCCTATCCGGGAGCGTTTCTCGTGATGGGCATCGCGGCGCTGCGTGCCGGGCTCCACCGGCAACTCGCCGCCATCGCCGGCGGGGCGGTGCTGACGATCGGGGTGGTGCTCACCCTCTACTTCGTGATGTGGAGCCGAATGCCCGAGAGCGACCGCTCGGACTTCTGGGGCAAAAAGTATTCGGTGTTCTACATCCCCGACGAGCGCCGACCCGAGCACACGTTCGGGGCGTGGCTCTCGGGCAAGTACACGGAAATGATCACGCTGCCGGGGCTGCGCCGCACGCGGTGGGGCTCGGAGCATCTCGACCGCTCGCAGCTGAAGGTGCTGCGGGGCATCGACGAGGGGATTTGGGTCGTGCTCCACGGGCTCGGCCTGGTCGTACTGGTGTGGCGGCGCAAATACACCGAAGGGGTCTTGCTCGTGCTGCCCATCGCGGTGCTGATCGCCTTCAACGTGCTCGGCTACTGGCCGCTCGGGGCGTTTCGAACGAACCTATTTTTGGTTGCGTACATGGCCGGCATTGCGGCAACGGCGCTGGATCGGCCGCGCCCCGAGAAGACGCCGTGGGCGGCTCCCGTGCCGGCGATCGTGCTCGTGCTCGCTCCGTTCTTCGCGTTCGAGCGCAACTACCACGCCGACAAGCTCTACTTCGGCTTCTCCTCCGATTTTCCGAAAACGCTCGAGAAGCTTGCGCGCTTCGGGAGCAACGAGCGACGAACGCACATGCTGCTCACGACGTGGAGCTGTGGTCCTTGGAAGTACTACACCGAGCTCCACCCCGAGACCTCGCGCGCGGTCGGTCGCAAGGCGCTCGAGCGTTTCGAGACCGAGTGCTTGTGGACGGTGGAAGAGCTACGCGACCGCCTCGGCAAAGACCTGCGCAAGCCCGGCGATCGGAGGCTGGTGCTCGCATCGCGGAACGGGATGGAGCGAACCCGCAGCCGCCAAGGCTGGGCCCGCAAAGTGAACGTACGCAAACTGCGCCCGAGCGGGCACTCGCTGCAGCTCTACGAGCTCGAGCGCACGCGCTGACCGGGCGAGCGCGCGAACGCATGCGCTGACGCGCAAGCCGTCGAGCGAGCGCGGACCGTTCGGCTTTGCGACGCGCGCGAGCGCTGCCCCGCTCGGACGCGACGACGTGCGCGAGCGCGGTCGCGCTCGGACGCGACGACGTGCGCGAGCGCGGTCGCGCTCGGACGCGACGACGTGCATGAGCGCGGCCCTGTGGGACTCGCGACGTGCGTGAGCGCGGTCCCGCTCGGATTGGGCGAGCGCGCGCCGGTCGCTGGGTTCAGAGCGCGCCCGTTTCCCGCAGGCGCTCGCGGAAATCGGCGACCGTTCGCATCAGACCCTCGCGGAGCGGAACGGTGGGCTCGAACTGAATGAGCTCCTGCGCGCGCCGAATGTCGGGGCGGCGCTGGCGCGGATCGTCGGCCGGCAGCGGTCGGAACTCGATGGGAGCGGAGCTGCCGGTGAGCTCCTTGGCGAGGTGCGCGAGCTCGAGCATCGTGAACTCGGCGGGGTTGCCGAGGTTGAGCGGACCATCGAGGCTCGGCAAACGCGCGACGCGGTGAAAGCCTTCGTTGAGGTGGTCCCCTGAACAAAAAG
>QGUH01000899.1 GCA_003242355.1 Pseudomonadota bacterium | reverse complement strand
CGGTTGTTTTTCCAGCCTGCACCCCCTTTTTCCCGGGGGGCTGATCCACGGGGCGCTCGAGCTCAGGGCGCGCCTTCAGGGGCTGCTCGCCGGTATCGGCGGGATGGACGGGGTTACGGTGCAGCCGGCGGCGGGCGCCCAGGGCGAGCTGCTCGGGCTGATGATGATCCGCGCCTATCACCGCGCGTCGGGGCGCTCGCCGCGCAAGGTCTTCATTCCGGACAGCGCTCACGGCACCAATCCGGCAAGCTCGAGCTTGAACGGGTTCGAGGCGGTTGCCTTCCCGGCCGGGTCCGCGGGGGTCGTCGAGCCGGAGACGCTCGTGCGCGCGCTCGACGCGGCGGCCGGCGACGTGGCCGCGCTCATGATCACGAACCCGAACACGCTCGGGCTCTACGAGCGTGCGATGCCCGATCTCGCGCGGCTCGTCCACGAGCGCGGAGGCCTCGTCTACGGAGATGGCGCGAACCTGAACGCCGTGCTCGGGCGCGCTCGGCCCGGCGATGCCGGCGTGGACGTGATGCAGTTCAATCTGCACAAGACCTTCACGACGCCGCACGGCGGGGGCGGGCCGGGGGCGGGCCCCGTCGCGTTCAAGCGCATGCTCGAGCCGTTTCAGCCCGTTCCCGTGATCGAGCAGAAAGACGGCGTGTATCGGCTCGTGCACGAGCGCCCGCAGAGCGTCGGGCGCGTCCGCTCGTTCTACGGCAACTTCGGGATGATGGTGCGCGCGTACGCGTACATTCGCGAGCTCGGGCCCGAGGGGTTGCGTCGCGTCAGTGATTTGGCGGTGCTGAACGCGAATTACCTGGCGGCGCGGCTCAAGGAGCGGTTGCCGCTCGCGTTCGAGACGCCGATGCTCCACGAAGCCGTGTTCACCGATCGCGAGCTCGAGGCGAAGACGGGGGTGCGCACGCTCGATCTCGCCAAGCGGCTCATCGACTACGGCTTCCACCCGCCTACGGTGTACTTTCCGCTCGTCGTTCGTGGCGCGCTCATGGTCGAGCCGACCGAGACGGAGACCAAGCAGACGTTGGACGCCTTCGTCGAGGCGGTCTTCTCGATCCTGCGAGAGGCGGAGGAAACGCCGGACCTCGTGCGGCGTGCCCCGCACGTCACGCGCCTCACGCGTCTCGACGAGGCGCGCGCGGCGCGTAGGCCACGCCTGCGCTGGACCGAGCAGCAGCCCGAAGGGGCGTAGAGCGGGGCAGGCGGCGGGCCCCGAATCGCACGGATTCGGCGCGCGCCGAAAGGGTTCGGCGCGCAGCCGAAGCGGGTGCGGTGCGGCTCGCCTTCACCGCGGGGCGAACGTTGCGGAAGAGCGCGCTCAATCGTTCATGGCGAAAAACTCGCGGATGGCTTCGAGGATGCGCTTGCGTTCGGTCTGCACGCGGCGGCTGCGGCTGACGGCGTCCAGGTTGTCGCGAGCGCTCTCGAGCTCCACGCGCCGCTGAGCGAGCAGCATGGAGAGCTCCTGCGCGAGCTCGGGCCTGCGACTCAGCACTTCGCGAAAGTCGTCCTTGTCTACCCGCAGGCATTCGATGTCTTCCAGGGCGACCACGGTGGCTTCGCGGGGGGCGCCCGTGAGGAGCGCCATTTCTCCGAAGAACCCGGGCGCCTTCACGACGGCGACCTTGCGATCGTCACCGTGATCGGTGGCGACGCGCACCTCGACCTCACCGTGGATCAGCACGTACAGCCAGTTCGCCTGGGCGCCTTGTCGGGTGACTACCTCTCCGGCGACGAACGGGGCAAGCTTGGCGGAATCGGCGAGGATCTCGATCTCTTCGTCCGATAGTTGGGAAAAGAGCGGAACGCCGCGGAGCGCGGCGCGGATGCGGGCGTTGCGCTTTTCGCGCTTGCGCTCCGCCTTCTGATCTTCGTGATTCACGAACAGCGTCTGCGCCGGTAGCGCGAGCGGGATTTGCGCACGCCGGAGCGCGGCGTGAATGCGCTCGCGGACGGCGGAGCTCGTCGGATCGTCGCGCTCGAGATCGGTGAGGAAGTAGCGCACGGCGTAGAGGCCGAAGCTATCCTTGCCGTCCCGCGCGAGATCGAGACAGACGACGTCGGGCGGCGGGTGCGCGGCGACTCCCGGGATCGAGGAGGAGCGGAGCGCCTCGCTGACGATTCGGATCACGTCCCCGGGGGGATAGCGATGATCGACGTTGAAGTGCACCCAGGTCCGGTGCTGCGTCGGTTGCCCTTCGCGCTTGCCGAGCACCTTGATCGTCTGTCCGAGCAATTGGCTGTTCGGGACGATCAGCGTGTCCCAATCGCGGGTCTCGATCACCGTGTGCCGCCAGCGCACCTTTTTGACCTGCCCCTGAGTGCGCGTATCGAGCAGCTCGATCCAGTCGCCTTCGCGAATGGAGTCGTCCACCTGGAGGGCGATCCCGCCGATGACGTTGCCCAGCGTGGACTGGAGCGACAGACCGATGACGGCCGTGACGACGGCGCTGGTCGCTACGATGCTCGTGAGATTGACGCCGAAGCGGGGCATCGCCCACACCCCCGCTACGATGTACCGGGCGCCTACCCCGGGGCCGGGGGGAAGGCGGGGAACCTCAGGCGG
>QGUH01000898.1 GCA_003242355.1 Pseudomonadota bacterium | reverse complement strand
CCCGCGGACGGAACCAGCGGCCGCGATTCGCGATCGCTCATTGCAGCTGAATTCTTTCCGGGTGCTCGGAAAGCACTGCGCACGTGACGCGTGGTATACGGCAGACCATGCGGAGGCTCGTTCGTGGTCTGAAACTGGTGGTGCTCGGAGTGCTGTGCGTCGCTCCCGATGCCGAGGCAAAGGCCCGCTCGCTCGTGGCCGAGCCGCGGGAGGGGGAGAAGATCCGGATCGACGGCGATCTGCGCGAGTGGCCCGCGCGCATGACGCCGCTCGACAATACGCTCACGGGAGCGGGCATCACCGCGCAGGCCGTCGTCGGTTACGACGAAACGAACGTGTACCTCGCGCTGCGCGTCGACGACCGACGCATCGCGCGCACGGCCGCAGCCGGAAAGGCGGAAGATCACGCGACCCTGACGATCGCCTTCCCGAGCGGGAAGGGCTACTCGACCTATCAGGTCACCATTCACCCCGGTCGCCCGGGCAAGCTGCCTGCGGTGGTGCGGGTCAACGGCAAGAACGTGACCGGCGCCAAAGCCGTCGAGAACCCGACGGATCGCGGGCTGCTGCTCGAGGCGCAAATCCCGTGGTCTGCCTTTCCCGAAGCGAAAACGACACGGGTCGGCCTCCGTGCTTCCGTGACCTACACGGACTGCGACACGCCCGGAAAGGTCGGCTCCGTCGTTTCGACGGGAACCGGCGGCAAAGGTAAGAGCCTCGGGGCGCTGCTGCTCGAAGGTGAGCAAGCGCTCGAAGGGCTGCTACGAAACAATGGGCTGTCGGACGTCCCGGCGCGCGAGGCGTACGGCAACCTCGTAGGCAGCGCCGCGCGCGAGCGGGTCGCCGTGTTCGGCCGCTTCCTCACCATCACCGGGCCCGAGTATCGCGGCGGCAAGGAGCTCGGGTTTCTGGATCTCGGCGTGAGCGGCAGTGGGATGGTGCCGCGCCTCGAGCTCCGGGATTTCGACGGCGACGGCCTCTCCGAGATCGCGGTTTGGAAACGCGTCGGCTCGCGCGACGCGTACCGCGAGGTGCTCGAGGTCTTCAAAATCGGCAAGGACGATACGCCGTTCTCGGTCTTCGCGCACGAAGTCGGAATCAAGACGAGCAAAGGCGAAATCGAGAACGTGGTGCGCTTCGAGCGCGATGCGATCGAGATCGCGCAAGGCAAATCGCGAGGCTTCGATCCCGAGACGTACGACGAGCCGCTCGCGGGCAACATGCCCTCCGCGCTCCTTCCCTGGGAAAGCGTGACGAGCCGCACTTTTCGCTGGCAGGGCACGCGCTTCGTCGCCACGGACGGCGGCGCGGCCGCCAATGCGCCGCGCGCCGTAGCCGGCGCAAAGCGCGGCCCGAGCGCAGGCGACGGGGCGCCCGTGCAACCGCCGCCGCCGCGTCCGCCGACGCCCGACGAGCTGCTCGATCGCGTGTACGCGCTCTATCGCAAGGATCGGAAGGTCCGGAACAAGAAACCGCGCTTCGACTTCGTCACCGACGTTGCCGGCGATTCGACGCCGGAGCGCGTGCTGGTGCACGACAAGGACATCGTCGTCTTCGGCAAGAAGTTCCGCGGCGGCGCAAGCTACGCCTTCACCACCATCGGCGTGAGCGACGGCAAGGACGTGCTCGACGTCACGGCGCGCGACCTCACCGGCGACGGCAAAGCCGAAATCCTGGTGCGCGGCGTGATGCACGCGAAGGCCAGCAAGGCCCTCGGCGGTGGCACCGTCGACCGGCACGCGCTGCTCGTCTATGGGGTGCGCGGCGACACGCTCGTGCGGCTGTTCGCCGCCGAAACGGGTCGCTCCGTCGGCGAAAACCAGATCCTCGGCGCGGTCGCGTTCCATCCCGCGGGCGCGGCAACGCGCATCGAGCTCCGCCCGGCGCGCGCCATCGGCTGGACGGAAGAAACCTATCCGTTTCCGCCCGACACCACGGCGGCCGGCGGCCTCGAGCCCCTCCTTTTGCCGTGGAGCAACGAACGGCGCTTCTATCGATTCGACGGCAACGCGTTCGTTCCGGAGTGAGCGGCGCTCGTGAAGCGCGGCGCCTCGGCCCAGCGTTCTGGCCGAGGCCGGAAGGAATGGGCGAACTCGAGGCTCAGCGCTTGATCCGCAGGGGCGCTTCCTCGGCCTCGAGCTCCGCGAGAGCGCGCGCGAGCTCTTCCTGCTCGGCCAAATCGAGCTCGCCTTCCCGGGCGACGCGCGCAGGCGCCTGGGCAGGTGGCGGCTCGGGGGGAGCGAGGCCCATCTTGCGCTTGAGCGCGAGCAGCTCGTCGTCGACGCCGTGCATCGCTTCGAGCTCGCCGAAACGCGTGGCCAGCGTGTCGCCCGTGAACTGCTCGTGGAGCTCGGCCTGCGCTTCCGCCTCGGCTTCCATCTGTTCGATTTTGCCGGCCATGCGATCGAACGCTTCGAACGCGCTCGCGTTGCGCAAACCGCTGAGCGTCTCCTGAATCGCGCGCTGCGCTTCGGCGCGCTTCTTGCGCGCGATGAGGAGGTTCTTCTTGCGCTTGGCCCGTCTCCTTTACACAATTGAAGCTTGCCGACAACCATCTCTGTTGAAGTTCTGCTGTTTGT
>QGUH01000057.1 GCA_003242355.1 Pseudomonadota bacterium | reverse complement strand
CCGTTTTGTGATTTTGGAGCCCCAGGAGTGTGCATGCCTGGACGACCGGTAGACCTTCCTCGCGTGGCCCTGCGTGGGGTCGGCCTCGACCGTGCGGAGGTCGGGGCGAGGGCGCGATGGGTGTTTCAGGCAGCTCGTGCAACTCCCCTGGTGCTCGCACTGGCGGGATGCACGGGTGGCGTCGTCGTCGAAGAGAACGGTCCGGACGGGGTGAACGCTGGCTCCGGCCTCGGACCGGGATCGTCGGGAATGGATCCGTCGAGCGGAGGGGCGTCCGGGCAAGGCGGCTCGATGGTTCCGAGCATGGGCGGCGGCGCCACCAGTGCCCCGGTTGGAGGGAGCACGGCCATGGGTTCCGGAGGCAATTCGACGGGGCCGGCCGGGGGATCCACCGGTATGCCGGGGGGCGCCACGCCGTCGATGGATTGCACGGCGATCACGCCGGGTCCCTCGCCGCTGCGCCGCCTGACGACGCACGAGTACAACAACACGGTTCGCGATCTGCTCGGCGATACGACGAGTCCGGGACACGCGCTTCCGGCGCAGGCCGACAGCAAGCACAACCTGTTCGGCAACGACGCGAACGAGCAGACGCCCTCCCCCTTGTTGGTGGAGAAGTACCAGAGCGTGGCCGAGGGGATCGCCGCGCGCGCCACCGAGGGGGCAGCGCTCGGTCGGCTGCATCCCTGCGCCACGAACGTCACTCCCCAGAACGAAGAAGCGTGTGCGCGCTCGATCGCGAGCACGATCGCGCCGCGCGCGTGGCGACGCGTCGTCTCGGCTGAAGAAACCGAGGAGTTGGTCGAGCTCTATCGCTCGGTGCGCGCGCTCTCGAGCAGCGTGACGTTCGCGTCGGGCGTCGCGGCGATGCTCGAGGCGCTCTTGCAGTCTCCCGAGTTCTTGTATCGCGTCGAGCACGGAGTCGCCGATTCGAGCAATCCCGCGGTCCGGCGCATCGTGGGGCGGGAGATGGCGACGCGCCTTTCGTACCTGCTCTGGCAGACGATGCCGGACGAGGCGCTGTTCCAAGCGGCAGACGCCGGCATGCTCGACACGCCCGATGGCGTGCTCTCTCAGGCGCGCGCGATGCTCCGAGATCCGCGCGCGCGCTCTACGGTCGCCTTCTTCTTCGACAACCTCCTGCCGATTCCCGATTTGCCGGCGCTCACGCGGGACCCCGAGCTGTTCCCGACGTTCTCGTCGCAAATCGGGGTTGCCATGCGGCAAGAGGTGCAGCGGCTGCTCGAATACGAAATTTTCGAGAACACGACGCAGGAAGGCACGTACCCTGCGGGCAGCTGGCCAGCGCTCCTGACCGCGCCGTATACGTTCGTGAACGAGGCGCTGTTCGCGTACTACGGGTCCAACACGTTCGCCCCGGGTACGACGGTCAGCGGTAACGGGTTCCACAAGGTCTCGCTGAACACGAATCAGCGCCTCGGCCTTCTCACCCTCGGCGGCGTCACCGCGGGCGGCACCACGAGCAACCGCACGAATCCCGTGCTCCGCGGCACGTTCGTTCTCAACAAGCTGATGTGCTTCGACATCCAGGTGCCCCCGGGGCTCTCGGTCGCGCCGCCGGAACCGTACACCGGCAAGACCGCGCGCGAACGCTTCACGAAGCACAGCGAGGATCCGACCTGCGCCGCGTGCCATCGCCAAATCGACCCCGTGGGGTTCGCGTTCGAGAACTACGACGCCGTGGGCCTCTATCGCGAGACGGAGCGCTGGGTCGATCCGATGACGAATGTGGTCTACGACACGCCCATCGACGCGAGCGGCTCGGTGCCCGGCGTCGACGGCACCGCGAAGAACGCCGTGGAGCTCGTGCAGCTGCTCGCGACGTCCCCACAGGTCGGCAGCTGCTTCGCCTCGCACTGGATGCAGTTCGCGTACGGTCGCTCCCTCGACCGCAACGCGGACGCTTGCAACATCCACGAGGTCGAGACCGCGTTCGCGGGCGCGAGCTACGACATCAAGACGCTCCTTTTGGCGCTCACGCAAACGGACGCGTTCCTCTATCGGAGCACGGAATAGGAGAGCGAGCCCCCATGCGCACCCTCAAGCTCAGTCGAAGGACCGTTCTCCGGGGCGCGGGCACGATCGCGATCGCGCTCCCCTTCCTCGAAGCGATGGGCACCGGCAACAGCGCGCGCGCTCAGTCCGCCGGTGTTCCGCTCAAGCGCTTCATCACGGTGTATCAGCCGGGCGGCACCGTTCGAACGGGCCAGCTCGGCGATCAGTACACGCCGAAGGGGACCGAGACGGCGTTCACGCTCTCGCCGATCCTCTCGCCGCTCGAGCCCGTGAAGAGCCGGCTGCTCGTCATCGACGGCCTCGACCTGCTGTGCGGCGATCAGTCCAAGTTTCCCGTGGAGCAGCACCAAGGCGGCAGCGTGGGCTGGCTCACGGGCGCCATCCAACCCGGGCACGGCAATTACCCGAAGGCGCCGTCCATCGACCAGGTGCTCGCGAAGCGCCTCTCGGAGGGCAAGGCGTTCAACAGCCTCGAGCTCGCCGTTCGTTGGGCCACCGGCAAATCGCACGGCAAGCTCCACGCCATCAACGCGATGTACTTCCAGGCGACGGAGCCGTACGCGCCGATTCCCCCGCGCCTGGATCCGCAAGACGTCTTCACGACACTGTTCGGCAGCCCCGCGCCCGACGCGGGCGAAGACGCGGCGGCCATCGCGCTGCTCCGCAAGAAATCCATTCTCGATTTCGTGGACCGCAAGTACGCCGATCTGTCGGCGAAGCTCGGGGCCGCGGACCGCGCCAAGCTCGATCAGCATCTCACGCAAATTCGCGATCTCGAGCGGCGGATCATGATCGATGCCCCCTCCTCGCCCACGGGCGCGTGCGTCACCCCCGAGCGCGTCGACACCTCGGGCTACAATCCCACGAGCGGCCTCAACTCCTCCGACAACGGCAGCATTCGCGACCTCGAGACCGACGCGAAGATCCCCGAGGTCGGTCGGTTCATGATGGACATGATGGTGATGGCGCTCGCGTGCGACCGCACGGCCGTCGTCTCCCTGCAGTGGAGCGACACGGAGGCCAAGCACACCTTCCCCTGGCTCAACCTCAGCGAGCACCACCACTATTACCAACACGACGGCGGCTTCAAACCTGCGGAGTGTGCCAAGATCGCCACCTGGTACTCCGAAATGCACGCCTATCTGCTCGAAAAGCTCGCCGAAACGGACATGGGCGGCCACAGCCTGCTCGACGAAACGCTCGTCTTCTTCGGCTCCGAGCTCTCGGAGCCGCCCTCGCACGACAAGCGCAACATGCCGTTCCTCCTCGCCGGCGGCGACGGCAAGGCCCTGCCCACCAATCGCTGGCTCCGTTTCGGCGGCCAGCCGCACAATCGGCTGCTCACGGCCATCCTGAACCTGTTCGGCGACTCGCGAACGCAGTTCGGAGACTCCCGAATCGATTCCACGCCGATCCAGCTCGCGTGACCGGTGGGGCGCGCGAGAGGAGGTGCCGCCCCTGGCACCCCTGCCCGCATCACCGCGGGAAGAATCGCATACGACTCTCGCAGCACGTGTGCACGCAAGACCTCGGCCAACCGCCCGTTTCCGGGTTCAGCGAGAACCCGCGGCTCGTTCCGCTCGTCCCGTTTTCGGGTTCAGCGCGCCACACCCGCGACCACGGCATCGACGAGGCCGGGCGCGAGCTTCCGTGTTGGCTCGGTGTAGCTGGCCTGAGAGGCGGAAAGCTCCTGCTCCTCCTTCAAGACGTGGTTCATGTGCGGAACGATCGACAGGCGTGCGTCTTTACGATTCGCCGCGAGGGCCTTCGCGTCTGCGACGGAGATTTGGATATCGGTGTCGCCCTGCACGACGACCCAGACACCTTGCAGCATCGGAGGGCGCCTCTGCTCGAGGAGTCGTTCAGGCGTTCGGGTTGCGCGACGCCTCGTCGAAGTCGTAGAGCGCGGTCAAGAGCTTGCCGTCGTCTCCACCGGCGAGCTCTTCGAGCAACGGCTCGTCGGTGCTCGCAAGCTTCGTCAGGAGCCACTCCTTGTCGTGCAGGCAGCGGTTCGGGCGCAAGCGGTCGTCGTGGCCGGCGAGGTCGAGCAGGCGTATCACGATGGCGTCGCGCATTTCGGCCTGCGTCGCCCCCTCCATGCGGCTGACCGCGGAGAGCAGCGTGGCCTGAAGGTCTCCGCCAGCCGCCCCCGACCACATCGTGAGCAACCCACCGTAGTGGTGCCTCACGAGCGCCTCGAGCGATACCGGCGTGAGCCCCGCCCGACCGACGTACTGGAAAGAAGCAAGAGCCTCCCAGTGGAGGAGGAGCGTTCGAATACGAATCGCTTGACGCGACCTCGTGCGCGTCACCGCTTGCGCGATCGCCGCGTCCAGGGCGCCCCATGCGAACGGCACGACGTGGTTCTCGAAATCCAGAAACACGTCGCGAACGTCTCGCCCGTCGAGCCGCTCGCAAATCGCGCTGCACAGCCGTGAAACGAAGTAGGAGCGCCACGCCGGCACGTTCCGCTGGAGGTCCGTCGCCACGCACGTTCGTATCACTGCACCCGCGGGAACGGGCCACAGGTCCACGGTGGCAGACACCGGCGGAAAGCTCCGCAACGCCTCGTACGCCTTTGCCCAGCTCTTCGCCACGCGCAGCACCCGGCGCTGAAGCTCCGAAAACGTGCCGTGGCAAAACGCTGGGAACTCGACTAGCATGGCGCGCTCTGGTCCCGGAAGGCGCCAGCAACTCGAAGGGCATTGCGCGTTCCCTGCATCAGGCGTCCTCGAGTCTTCGCAGCTCCAGTTTGTCGTGTCGGGCCACCGCCGACGAACTGCGGCTTCAATACCTTAGCCGAAGCGTGATGCAACCCGTGACCTTGGTTGGCTCTCGTCGAGCCTCGGCCTGCTCGTACCGGACGAGGACCCTTCGGAAATTTCGCCGCACGCGGCCACCGCGTTCCGACGTTATCGCGCGTGATAGAGCGTGGTTTCGCTGCCGACCCAAATCGTGCCGTCGCTCGCAATCGCGGGGGGCGTGGTCAGGCGTTCGCCGTCCTTGGTGCGCAGGCTCTGGCGGATGGTGCCGTCGCGGTCGATGATGCGAAGCTCGGGGCCGATGGCGAGCGCCACGGTGCCGTCTTCGAAAGCAGTCGCCCATTGTTGGTCGCCCGGGTGCGCGTAGAGCAGCTTGCCGTCTTCGACGGCGGCGAAGCCCTTACCCGCGACGTACACGCGGCCTTTGCCGCCATCCACGGGCGGCTGAGTGGCCTCGAACGGAATCGCCACGCGCCAGAGCTCTTTGCCGTTCGGGTCGAGGCGGTGCAGCACCGTGCCGGAATCGGCGCGGCTCAGCACGGCGTAACCCGAGTCGAGAATGCTGAGGTCGTACGGTTCGAAAGAGAGCTTCGATTCGACGGTGTGCGCCGGTTCGGTGGTGTTGGGCTTTCGATCCAACGAGTATCGGAAGAATTGGCCGCTCTCGGTGACCACGGCCACCTGACCGTCGTCGTGGATGGCGGCGGCGCCGAGCCCGGCATGACTTCGGGTCCAGCGGAGCCGCGTTTTCCACCGTTCCGGCAAGTAGAAGTCGGAGACGTCGACCTGAAAGCTTTCGTAGGGCACGGTGCGCGCGCCCCCCGTCTGGTAAGCGGCGATGACGTAGGCGTGACGCACCTGAATGGCCGATTCCGGGGCGAAGGGCGGATTCACGAGATCGATACTGAACGTTCCGGGCGACCCGTCCCACCGCATCTCGAAGCCGCCGACCAGGAGCGAGTCGGCATGCACGATCACCCGAAACCTGTCCGCCTTCTCCACGCGCTTGCTCGTGGGCGCCCCGCGCGTGTCGAATACCTGGAACGCCGACCCGAAGTCGAGCGCACCGTGTGTGTTGGCGGCGTTCACGAGCACGAACCGCGGGGGCGTCTCGAGAGGCTGCACGGGGTTCAAGCCCCCGTACTGCAACGCTCGACCGAGAACCGACGAGCTTCGCAACCACGAGCCCCAGGCGTGAAAGTATGCAGTTCGCTCGCCCTGTGGCTGCGGGACGGTCGGGGCACGCGGGCCTTCCTGTTGCATGGCGATCTCCTCACGCGGCGGTGCTGTCGATGTCGTAGCTCGAACGTCTCGAGTCGTCGTCGTCTCGGCTGGCGGATGGGCTCCCGTTCGCGCCTCTTCCCGTTGCGGAGTCGGCGTGCACCCTGGATCGCCGCATCCGGCGCTCAGCGCGACCAGGATCGTGAGCCATCTCCGCCTCATGGCAGCAGCGTCACCGTTCGCCCTCCGGATTCACCGAGCATGCCCGCGATCTGCGACACCAGGTGCTGGACGTCTCCCGGCTGGAGAGCTGCCTGGTTCAGTTGCGGAGGCGTTCCCGGTGGAGGAGGCGCGGGGGGCGTGACGAGCGGCGAGGCCCCGAGCGCGAAACGGAACAGCGCAAGCCCCAGATGGCTGTTTCCGATTCGAACCCTCGGCGGCGTTCCTTTGATGTTGCCCGGGGTCGCGAGATCGCCCAGCTCCGGTTGCCCGGTGTCGTCGACGAGATCGACGATCACGTCGGCCTGATTTTCCGTAAACCCCGTGGTTGGGCTCGGCCCGAACTCGTAGTGGGGGTGCACCACGAGGGCGATCCTGGGCATGCGGCTCTTCCCCGTTGCGGACATTCCGAAGGCCACGATGCGCCCGACCGGCGTCAGGAGCCGCCGGTGAAAGTCGCGCATCGCGCGGAACCGGTCGGTGTCGTTCGCGAAATCCTGCTTCGCTCCTTTCAAGAAGTTGAACCAGAACTTGATCCGAACGAGAACGAGGCCACTCACGCGCTGCCCCGCGGCGAGTTGCCCGAACATGGCCTCCGCCGAGCCTTCGTCGTCGCCGACGCGATAGAGGATGAGATCGCCGTGGCCCGCGGAGTTGCGCCGCTTCGCGACGACTTCCCACGGGTGATTGCGGTTGCCGTCCGGCAGCTCGTACGCCAAACCGCCGAGGTGAGTGGGATACTGGACGATGTGTCCGCCGCTGCCGAGGGCGCGTTTCACGCCGCCGTCTTGAGCGAGCCAGTGCGCGTATTGCCAGTAGTAGCGCAGGCGCGGCAGGCGGTTCGCGCGCATCATGGCATCGGCATCGATGGCGAAGGGCTTTCCTTCGGTCGATTGCCGGAAGCGGGGCATGATGGGCTCCGCCCAAATGCCGGAGCCAACGGCCGCGACTTCGAAGGGCTCCGGGTACTCGTCCGGGAGACCGAGCACGTGCCCGAACTCGTGGGCGAGCGTGTTCCAGGCGAGGTTGACGCCGTCGGAGTCGGCGGCCGAGGAAGCAGGATTCGGGGCCAGGTCGCCGACGTCCATTTTCATTTCCGTTCGGTCGCCTCTGACGAACGATCGGCCGCTGGCGACTTGGCACACGACGAGCTTGAGGCTGTTCGAGCTCGGGCTCGGCGCGAAGAAGTGACGGACCTTGACGAGGCGCGTGCCGGCTTTCGCGCCGGACTTGGGGAGGAGCACGTAGTGTTTGCCGGCCACGCCGGGGTGCGCGGGATGCAGTTGGTCCCAGCGTTGGGCAGCACCGGGCAGGTGACGGAAGAGGTCCTCGACGTGGGCGTCGGTGGCCGTTCCTTCTTTTTCGACCTTGAGCGGGATGTGCACCAAGAGGTGGCAGACCTCGGCGGGGTCGGCGCCACCGAGGTACGCGCCGCCCGGGAGCGCGTCGGCGAAGAAGTGGAGCTCGAAGCGACTCGGCGTGCCGCCGATGAAGCTCGGGTTCGTTGCCGTGGGGTGGGACGTCGAAACGCCCATCCGCAAGCCGACGCCCGGATCTTTGCCCGGCGTCCCCGAGCGGCGCTGCTCCCCCAACACGTAGAAGTTGCCGCCGTGATACACGACGAGCGTCGTGCGCTCGATGCCCTCGCCCGTCCGGTAGAAGGCGCGCTCGCCGGGGAGAATGGGCGCTTCGACGGTGACGTCGGAAAAGTGAGGTTCCTTGGCCTTCGGATCGCGGATAGCGAGGTGCCGGTCGAAGATCGTGAGGGAATCGCCCTTTTGCGGCGCGAGCTTGCCGCTCTCGTCGACGAGGGTAACGTCGTCGAGATCGAAGAGCAGCGGGCGATCGCGGGTCAGGTCGAGCGGCGTTTTCGCGAGCTCTTCGTAGGGCTTGCGCGCATCGGTGCCGACGCGCGCCTGCATGCCCAGGGAGTGCCAGACCGCGGGAACGGGGTACCGCGTGCGGCGCTCGGCCGGCGAGGCATCGGCGTTCTCGGGCAGAAGCCAGCGCCTCGCGTCGCTGGGGGACGCGTTCGCCGGCAGCTCCTTGCCGAGATCGATGAAGACGTTGTCACCGGGGGCGAAGGTGTACTGCAGGTTCGCGCAATCCTCCTTGCGGCCATCGACGAGCACGTGCGCGGGCTCGCCCGCGGTGAACGCCATGCCGCCGCCAACCCGGCGCCCCTGCGCGTCCAGCGCGAACACCAGCACGCCGGGATCGAGGAACACGACTTTTTTGCGCGTGGGATCGTAATGCTGAAAGCCAACGTGGGCGCGGTACAGGTTGTGATCGACCTGAATCGCCCAGGGCTTGTCGCGCGTTCCGTAGGTCTGCATTTCCCCGGCGCGCAGCGCGCCCGTGGTCGCAAACTCGCTGGCCCACGGTGGGATTTCTTTGAAGCCGACCCGGTGCCGCGCGACGCTCGCGAACACGGGCATGCGCAAGAGCCGCCGTTGTTCGAGCGGCAACACTTCGCTCGGGGGCACCCACTCGTTCTTGTCGAGGTCGATCCAAAACTCGCGCTCTTTGATCAGCTGGGTTCCCCAGTCGCGCGAGATACGGCGCGGTTGCTTGGGAACGGGCACGAGGATGAGGCCCCAGGTCTTGTCGGGGTGGAGCGTGAAGCTCGGGTGAGTGAACAGGGCCGAAATGCCGTCGTCGTCGCTGATCGAGCCCCAGATGTCCTCGTCGCCGCGGCGCCCGAGCGCCCACACGTGCGGCGGCAACGGGATCTCCGCCTGCTTGACCGGATTGAAATACGTGGCCCGAATGACGAACAGCGGCGTCGCCAGCGTGACGGTGGGCACCGCCGCATTCAGACCAATCGAGACGGGAAAAAAGGTCGCCATGGGAGATCAGGCCACTGGATAGAACTCGTCCGGAAACGGAACCGGCGACCCGTCGGAGGCCTGCACGTCGATGCCGAACTCTTCGAGCTGGATCTGGTCCACCAGAACGTACGGCACTTCGACCCCCTCGATCCGCAGGCGGTACGTGTGCCCGCCGAAGACGGGGTCGAACAGGACGTCGACCGCGCCGCCCTCGCTTTCCTGCGCGGCGCCGAACGTCTGCGCGGTGGCGAAGCCGCCTTCCACGGCCTCGAGCACGAACTGCTCGCTCGCTCCGTTCTTGAGGCGCTTGCCGTCGAGGATGCGCAGGCGGAGCGCGCCCTCATCCAGCGCGATCGCCTCTTCGTCCAGAATCTGCGCGCGTTCCAACCACTTCGGGTATTGCGTCGAGCCCGGGCGCGAGTTTTCGCCGGGCGGCGGCGGCACGATGCCGAACTCCTTGTCGAAGAAGAACAGCTCCACGCGCCGATCGAGCGCATCGTCCTTGCCCTGCGCGGGCGCCGTGTCGAGCGCCTGCCCGCTGTCGTCGAGGGGGAAGTTTTCGCCGCAGCCGTGGCACGTGATGGTGATGTCGAGCCCTTCGGTTTCGCCGCCGAGCGACACACCATCTTTCGCCATGTACTCGGTGATGAGCTGCCGGCGCGTGATCGGACCCAGGATGCCGTCGACTTGGAGCCCGCGCGTGCGCTGGAACCAGCGCACCGTGTCTTCGTTCGGGGGCTTGCTCGGAAAGTCGGGCATCGCGGCGAGCATCATGCGGTCTTCGGCGGGGCCCCAGCGCCGCGTCTCCGGCACCGAAGTGCCGTACATCGCGAGCCAGGCGTCGACGTCGTCCTTCAGGAAGGCCGCGGTGTTCTTGGCGCGCTCGAGCGACAGTGGGTCGTTCACGCTCGGCTCGCCCGTCGTGTCCGTGTGCCCCACGATCAAGAGCTCGGCCGGATTGTTCAGGGCATACACCTCCCGGAGAAGATCGAGGGCCTCGACGCTCGACGGCAGGAGAAAGCTCTTGTTCTTCTGGAAGAGGAGCCCGCGGAAGCGCGCGAGGTGAACGACCGGAACCGCGCAGATCAGGCGACCCTGAGGCCCCCCCGCGCCCAT
>QGUH01000897.1 GCA_003242355.1 Pseudomonadota bacterium | reverse complement strand
GGGCTACACGACGTCGGGCAACGAGACCGTCTCGTACACCGCGACGAGCAACGGCGTGCTCTACATCGGCGTCCACGGCTACCAGGCCGGTTCGTTCTCGCTGCGCACGGCCGACCAGTAAGTTCCTTCTCTTCGGACTCGTTAGCTTGCAGACGACGAGGCGTCGCCATCGCGGCGCCTCGTTGTCGTTTGTGCGCCCAGCATGGGCATCCATCCAGAGGTGAAAGTCCTCTCGTGAACAGGCCAACGTGAGCGAAGCGAAGCGCAACTGCGGAAGGGTGACCGACCGTGGAGAGGAAGCGTGGAGCGAAGGCGTCGGGCTGATGAACAAGAAGCGGATACGAGGCGCTGACGAGCGGGGTGAGCGGGCAAATGGCCGCGAAGCTCCGGTGGCCAAGGCTCGACAGCGTAGATCCGACAGCCGTGCGTCGAAGGTGGATGCCCTTACCTGGGGAGACCTCGCTTCGTGCCTGAAAGGGCAACGCTCGCAAGAGTGGAGCGAGGAGTCAGCAGAGGCCGTAGTAGCGGCGACGAAGCCGGTGAAGGAACCGGAAGCCTTTGTCGAGAGTGAAGGGCCGAACGAGAGGACCGGGTGACCGGCGACGAACTCGGCAAAGGAAGGCGCCTGATACCTCGGCAACGAGGGCTCGCGCAGAGCGTCGAGGGTGAAGCCCTCGGTCTACCGCGCAGTGGCGAACCGATGCCGGTGAATGTCGATGCGGCACACCCACCGTGGAAGGAGCTGATGGAAGAGGTGGTGGCGCCCGAGAACATCGCGCGAGCGATGAAACGGGTGATCGCCAACAAAGGAAGCCCGGGTATCGACGGGATGACTGTAGGTGAGCTCCCCGAGCACTGGCGGCGCAATGGACGGCTCCTGCGAGAGCAGCTGCTTGCAGGAACGTACAAGCCGACGCCGGTGCGACGGGTGACAATTCCGAAATCTGGGGGAGGCGAGCGCGAGCTCGGAATCCCGACAGTGACGGATCGGCTCGTCCAGCAAGCCATCCTGCAGGTGCTCGGTCCTCGCTACGACGCAGGCTTCTCACCGCATAGCCACGGCTTTCGCCCAGGACACAGTGCGCATGACGCTGTGCTCGAAGCGCAGAGCTACATCCAGGAGGGATACGACTGGGTGGTGGATGTGGACCTCGAGCGATTCTTCGACCGAGTGAACCACGACGTGCTGATGGGACGGCTCGCGAAGAAGATCGAGGACAAGAGGATGCTCAAGCTCCTCCGTGGCTTCCTCAACGCAGGAGTGATGCTGAACGGAGTGGTCATCGACCAAGAGGAAGGCACGCCGCAAGGCGGGCCCCTCTCGCCGCTCCTGGCTAACGTGCTGCTCGACGAGATCGACAAGCTCCTCGAAGCGCGTGGGCATCGCTTCGTCCGCTACGCCGACGACTGCAACGTATACGTGCGGTCGAAACGGGCCGGCGAACGAGTGATGGCGACGATGCGCAAGGAGCTGGCGAAACTCCGACTGCGGATCAACGAAGCCAAGAGCGCGGTGGATCGCCCGTGGAACCGGCAATTCCTCGGCTTTACGTTTCGTGACCGAGGCCGGCAAACCCGGCGGCGCGTCTCACCACGCGCCGTCGAGAAGGCCAAAGATCGAATACGTGAGCTAACGAACCGGAACCGCGGAGCGAGTATCCCCAGAGTCGTGAACGAGCTAGCAACGTACCTGAAGGGCTGGCTGCAGTACTTCGGAATCTGTCAGGTCCCTCGGCCGAGGCGGCTCCTCGACAAGTGGATCCTGGCCCGACTGCGGCTCCTTCAAGTCAAACAATGGAAACGCGGAACGACCGCGTACCCTCGGCTTGTGGCCTTGGGTGCCCCGGAGCCGGCCGCAATCCATACGGCGCAGCACCTCCGGCGCTGGTGGTACGCAGCCCACTCTCCGGGAGCACACCTTGCGATGCCCCGCGCGTACTTCGCTCGCTTGGGACTCCCTCAACTCGCACCACGGTGATCTCTTGAACCGCCCAGTGCGGACCCGCATGCTGGGTGGTGTGGCAGGGGCTTGGGGACCTCCCAACCCCTATGCCGATCGGCGACCGCGCTGGTCCTCACGGCCTGCGCGTCGTCATTTTCGGCTCCGTGCGCGACGGGCTCGAAGCTCCCCCGGCCACGTGGCCGGTGCTTCGCGCCGTCTTCGCTTTCGTTGCTGGTGCCGGGGGTCGGACTCGAACCGACACTCCGTGAAGGAAGGGGCTTTTGAGACCCCCGAGTCTACCATTTCTCCACCCCGGCTCTCGGGTCGCTCTTATAGCAGACTGTGAAGGGATGGAGCAGTCCTCGACGTTTTGTTGTGTGCAATGTCGGCTGCTCCAGCCGCCGACGGTCGGGTGCGCGGAGTGCGGGACTCCGATGGTGGCCCCGGTCGACCTCGTGCGCGAGCTCTTGCAGTACCGCGACATGAAGATGGTCGACGGCCGGGATTGGGCGTTCATCACCGCGATGAAGCGGCGATAGCTGTAGCCGGACATCCCGACCGTGAGAGGCACGAGGAGGTGCAGCATCGGGGGGAAGCGGGCAGGGAAAATCGCGATGCCCCCCCGGCGGCGCAGGAGTTTCTCCGG
>QGUH01000896.1 GCA_003242355.1 Pseudomonadota bacterium | reverse complement strand
CGGGCCTCCGCCGGACCGGGTTGGGGTTCGCGGCCCCGACCTGGGCCGCGAGCGGTTTATCGAGGGTAAACGGACGAGCCCCCCCGGCATCCAGGGGCTGTCTCGCTTCGTGGGGCGCCCGGTCGAGGACGACGTGATCGCCTGGGTCGAGGCGCGCTCGATCGAGCGCCGACGAGCGGCCAGCGGCTAGACCGAGCGGCGAAAACTTGGCCCGGAGCGCGCGCTCGGCCTAGGTCGAGCCGATGCAGCGTCGCTCCAGGGCTCTCCCGGTGAACGGGGGGTGCGAGGTGTGCGTCCGTTCCGGACACGCCGAGGCGGCGCGCGGCCGCATTCGGCGCTTGCTCGTCGGAACGCGCATCGTGACGTTGTGCGCGTCGCACGCCGAGCGCGTCGAGCGCGGAGCGGTCACCGATTTCGAGGCGTTGCGCGCCCTGTTCCCGGAAGCAGAGGGGCGCCGCTCGCTCCTCGAACGCCGCGCGCCGCTCGATCGCCGCGTGTTCCCGCCGCGTCCCGAGGGCCGCCGGCGCGGTGGAGGCCGGCGCAGCGACGATCCGGCTTGATTGACCGAAGGTGCGACATCGGCGCACCACGGCAAGCTGCCAATCCGTCACACCCAAAAGCCGGATTCGTCGCGGGCGGTTCCCTTTACGCCCTGGAGTTCCGGCTCTACCCTCGAAGAGATGGAGTCCTCCAGCCTGCCCGAAGTGCTGGCCGGCAAGTACCGCCTGCTGCACCCGCTCGGCAGAGGCGCGATGGGCTCCGTGTGGAAAGCCCAGCATTTGACGCTGAACTCTCCGGTCGCAATCAAGCTGATCGACCCGGAGGTCGCCAAGAACCCCGAGGCGTACCCGCGCTTTCTGCGGGAAGCGCGCGCAGCAGCGGCCCTGCGCAGCCCACACGTCGTGCAGATCCTCGATTACGGGGTCGACGACGGTGTGCCCTACATCGCGATGGAGCTGCTCGAGGGAGAATCCTTGGCGCATCGGCTGGAGCGCGTCGGCACGTTGTCTCCGGCGGAAACGGCGCGCGTCGTCCTGCACATCGCCCGGGCCGTCACCCGCGCGCACGACGCCGGCATCGTGCATCGCGATCTCAAGCCGGAGAACGTCTTCATCACCACGAACGACGAGGAGGACTTGATCAAAGTCCTCGACTTCGGCATCGCCAAAGCGCCGGTCGAGGATTCCGACAAGCCCACGAACAGCGGCACGCGCGCCGGGTCCCTGCTCGGAACTCCCTACTACATGAGCCCGGAGCAAGCGGAGGCCGCCCGCACCGTCGATCACCGCGCGGACATTTGGGCGATGGGCGTGATCGCGTTCGAGTGTTTGCTCGGCCGCCGCCCGTTCACGGGGGACGCATTGGCCGCCGTGCTGCTCGCGATCTGCTCGAAGCCGTTGCCCGTGCCGTCCGAGTGGGGGCCGGTTCCCGCGGGCTTCGACCAGTGGTTCGCCAAGGCGTGCGCGCGCGATCCGTCCGCCCGGTTTTCGTCGGCGAAAGATGCCGCGCAAGAGCTTCGACGGCTCTGCGAGCCCGAGGCGCTCGAGCCGCTCGGTGAAGAGTCGTCGCGCATCGCGCTCCGCCAGCAAGCGTCGGCTGCGGACACGGTGGTCATGAACGACTTCGCGCAGACCGATCCGAGCGTGTTCGAGGACGCAGTGAGCTCGTCCTCGGAGCCGCCGCGTCGCCGCACGGTCTGGGCGGGTGCCGCGCTCGGTTTCTTGCTCACGGGAGGCCTGTTCCTGGCCGTGCGCGCGGCGGGGAACGAGCCCGAACCAGCCGAGGACACGCGTCCGAAAGCAACGCTCGCCGCGGAGCGCCCGAAGCAGAGCGTCGAAGAGCGTTCTCGGACATCGATCGCGCCCGGATCGCCGGAAACGATGGCAGCACGCCCTGCGGAAGCGGAGCTCACCGGAACGACGGTGACCGTGGCAGAACCCGCGAGCCCGCGCGCAGCGGTGGAGGCGACGCTCCCCGAGCGCCGCATCACGCGCTCCGGAGACACGAAGCGAGCATCGGGTCGCGAAGCGAGCTCGACGTCGGCGCGCGCGCGACGACCGCGCACGACCCAGGTCGACCTCGGTTTCTGAGCCCCGAAGCTCCGCACGACGAATCCGCCCGCGTGGTTCGTCGCCGACGACGACCGATTCGGGGTCGTGCTCGCCCCGTGCGATCGCCGGTCGGGAGCGCACCGTCAGTAACGCGCGCGCGGCCTCAACGCGCGCCGCAATCGCTGCAGTCCGTGCCGAAAGCGCACGCAGCGCTCACCGAGCCGGGCCCTCCGTCTTCGCAAACGCCGTTGTCGCTTTCTGCACACTCGTCGGTGCACGCTTCGCACACGCCGACTTCGTGCTCACCGGCGAACAGCGGTGCTGCCCCGAGCTCCGCGAAGCTCGCGCAGCGGAATGGGTGCACGGCCCGACATTCGGAGTCATCGAGGCAGTACGGGCGACAGTAGCCGAACGCTGCGTCGCAAAACCTGCCCGGGGCACAGTCGCTCTCGGTTTCCGAACAGGGAAACGCCCAGGCTGCCTCGCCGGGCTGCTCGATGCAAACGCTCTCGCCTTCCGGGTGCGGCGCACAGCCGTACCC
>QGUH01000895.1 GCA_003242355.1 Pseudomonadota bacterium | reverse complement strand
CTTCTGTTCTGGTTTCGGGGCTCGGGATATTTGTAAAAGGACCGCTTCCCCAAACCGTTCCCCGCTGCCGCCAGCGCCTCCCGGCATCGGAACCGAGCGCATTGCGAAGGGCTTGGTCGAGGCCGTTGGCGCGAGACGCCTCGAGCGCGGTGGCGCGGGGCTCGGGCAGCGCGGCCTGCATCGCATCGAGCAGCGCTTCCACGTCGTCTTCGGCATCGTCGAGCAGCGCGCTGACGGCGCGCTCGGAGAGCGCATCGAGCGTTCGGTGCCATGCCTCGTCTTCCGCGTCGATGCCGATCGCCACGTCGAGCACCGTGGTGTCGAGGCGCAGCGGCAAATCGTTCACCGGGACGAACACGATGCGCTCTTCCCCCTCGAGCAGGTTCTCGACGGTCGTGCAGCCGCTCACGAATTGCCCCGAGTGCAGCGTCACCGCGAGCCGCGTGCCGGGCGGGATCCCCGAGATGTGCGGCGCGATCGTCGCGCGGTCGGTCAAGTCTCCCTGGCGCGGGATGGTGCCGCGGAAGCCGTCGCAGGTCGCGTCGAGGTGCACCGAGCCGATCCATTCCGAGACGGTGCGTCGCCCGGGATAGCTCGCGTGCACGATGAGCGTCGCCGAGCGGCTGCCCATCACGACCACCGGCAAGCTCGCCGAGACGCCGCCCACGCTGGCGCGCAGCGTGAGCGCCACGGGAAAGCTCGGCGTGCGCAGCCGTACCCGCGCGCGACCGCTCGCGTCGGTCAGCGCCTCGCCGCGATCGAGGCCCCCGTCGTGCGGAGGCGCCGCGGGATCCGAGAGCAACGCGAAGCGCACGGTGTGCGCGCGCTCGGGAGAGACGCGCACCCAGATGTCGATGTCCGTGCGCGGCGCCCCCTGGACGGGGGGATCCAGGTCGAAGCGGATCACGGGCGCTGGGGGTGGATTCTCGAGGTCGTCGCGGCCGGTTTGCTCCGACGAGCTCGGCTCCACGGGCGTGCTGCACCCGAAAAAGCACACGAGCAGCCCCAAGACGAGGCGAACGTGCCTTCCGGTCGGTCGGGTCGGGGCCATCATGGCGCGAGCGGTCGTGAACGGGCGGATCTTACTCGCAGCCCGACGCCGTCGCGAGCCTCACCGGAGTCGGACGGGAGCTCGTCGACGGATCGTGCGGCGCCGTCGTCATGGACTGCCCTTTTTTCCGGAGTGGCCGTTACGATCGACGACGCGTGACCTCTCTCGTCCCCCCCGCCCACAAGATTCTCGTCGTCGAGGACGAGCCTGGTCTTCGGGAAATGCTCGGCATCCTGTTCCGGAGAGAAGGGTACGAGGTCGTCGCCGTACCCGGCGTGCGGGTGGCGCTCGAAACGATCCGCCAGCATCCGCAACCCTTCCCGGTGGTGCTCACCGATCTGGCCATGCCCGACGGCTCGGGGCTCGACGTGCTCGCGGCAGCGAAGTCGCGCAGTCAGGCCACCGAGGTCATTCTCATCACGGCGCATTCGACGGTCGAAAACGCGATCGCCGCCATGCGCCTCGGCGCGTACGACTTCGTCGCGAAGCCGTTTCAACCCGCGGAGCTCGCCGCGCTCGTCGCCAAAGCCTTCGAGAAGCAAGCGCTCGTCGCCGAAAATCGGCGGCTCCGCGCGCAGGTCGACCAACCGGGCACGGGCGATCTCTTGGGCAAGAGCCCGGCAATGCGCGCGGTGGGCGACCTCATTCGCCGCATCGCCGCGACGCGGACCACGGTGCTCATCACCGGCGAGAGCGGAACCGGCAAAGAGCGCGTCGCTCGGGCCATTCATCGCCTCTCGGATCGCGCGAGCGGCCCGTTTCTCGTCGTCAACTGCGGCGCCTTGCCCGAGGCGCTCATGGAGAGCGAGCTCTTCGGTCACGAGAAAGGCGCCTTCACCGGCGCTCAGAACCGCCACGCCGGCCTGTTCCGGGAAGCGGACGGCGGGAGCCTCTTGCTCGACGAGGTGGGCGAGCTGCCGGCCACGCTCCAGGTCAAGTTGCTGCGCGTGCTCCAGGAGCGGGCGGTGCGCCCCGTCGGCGCGACGCAGGAGTTGCCGGTGGACGTGCGCGTGATGGCAGCGACCAACCGGGACATCGAAGCGGACGTCGCTGCCGGCAAGTTCCGCAGTGACCTGTATTACCGGCTCAACGTGCTCCGTGTGACGCTGCCGCCCCTGCGCGAGCGCCGAGAGGACGTTCCGGTGCTCGCCGAGAGCTTCGTGCGCCGCTTCGCCGACGAGCTCGGCAAGGAAATCACGGGGTTTACGCCGGACGCGGTGCGCGCCCTTCAATCGTATTCGTTTCCCGGGAACGTGCGGGAGCTCGAGAACGTCATCGAGCGCGCCGTGGCGCTCGCCGGTGGGCGCGTCATCGGCCTCGGGGATTTGCCTCCCGAGCTCAGCGGCATGGCGGGAGCTCCCACGCCGGCGCTGCTCCAGCTGCCCCCCGAGGGGACCCGCCTAGACGACATTCTTAGCGAGGTCGAACGGCGCCTGATCTTGGCCGCGCTCGAACGCACGGGGGGCGTGCGGACGCGCGCCGCCGAGTTGCTCGGCATCACCTTCCGCTCCCTGCGCTATCGCCTCAAAAAGCACGGGCTC
>QGUH01000894.1 GCA_003242355.1 Pseudomonadota bacterium | reverse complement strand
TCCGCGTGCCCGGGGCGAGGTACCGCGGCGGTCGGACCTGTTCAGCAATCTCGTCGCGGCGGGCGCGAGTGAAGTGGATGCGACGCGGGCGATGCTGACGAGCGCGCTCGTCAGTCCCGATTTCCTCTATCGCACGATCTCCCGCCCGGGAGACACGGCGCGCGCACGGCGCCTCGCCGAGCACCTGAGCTACGCGCTCTGGGACGCGCCGCCCGACGCGGATCTCCTTGCGGCCATCGACGGTGCCGGGCCGATCGGACGGCGTCTCGCCGAGCAAGCGGCGCGCATGAGTCGCGACGCGCGCGCGGTTCCCGTGGTCGCGCGCTTCCTCGCGCAGTGGCTCCGCGTCGACGTGGACATCAAGCTCGAAGATCCGGCGTTCGGCCGATCGCCGCACTTTACCGAGCTGCTCGCGATCGCGGAGGATGCGCTGACGAACGCCGTGCCGATCGCCTCGCTCATCGACGGCGAGCGCGGGTTCGTGCACGAGGACAACGCGTCCTTGTACGGCCTGGATTCCCTTCCGGGTCGCGACGACGTCGTGGCGGTGACCTGGCCCGTCGAGTCCGGCCGGCGCGGGATCCTCGCGCAAGAGCTCTTCGCGGATGCGACGCGACATCCGGATCCCACGCGGCGGCCGATCTTCCGCGGCCTCCTCGTACGGCGCTCACTGCTCTGCGAGAGCATCCCGCCCCCGCCGCCCGGGCTTTTGGCGTCGGCGGGCGAAGTCAGCGATCGGCTCGCGGACATGCGCTGCGCTTCGTGCCACACGCGGATCGATCCCGTGGGCAGGGCGTTCGCGGTGCTCGATTCGGACACCGAGGGCGTCAACACCACTGCCGAGTTGATCGAGCATCCGGAGCTCGCCGGTACGTACGCGAATCTCGGCGAGCTGCTCTCTGCTGTGGCCACGAGCCGTGCGTTCGCGGAATGCTTCGCGCGGCAGTGGCTCGGGTTCTTCCTCGAGCACGCTCCGGAACAGGCAGATGCCGCCTGGGTGTCTCAAGCAGCCGACCTGGTGCAAGCCGGAGCGAGCTTCCCCGAGCTGATCGAGCACACCGTCGTGACGCTCGAAGCACGTTCTACCAATGTCACCCCGTGGTGTGAGGGATCATGACCAACCCGAGCTCGAAGGTGCGTTCCACCCCCACGCGGCTCGTATCTCGCCGCAGCTTCATCCGCGGGCTCCCCGCGAGCCTCGCCGGCCTCGCCTTGGTATCCCCGTTCTGGTCGCGGCTCATCGGGCGCGCGATGGCGCAGGAAGCAGGGCGACAGCGCCTCATCGTTTGGTACACGGCCGATGGAACGGTTCCCGAGTGGTTCTGGCCTTCCAGCCCGGGGCCGCTCACGATTCGCTCCGATCGCACGAACGACCTCAGCGGTCGCGACTTCAACCGCGAGCTCCCGTCCGGGGATCGGCCGACCTTCATCCTGCAGCCGCTCGCGAACTACGCGAGTCAGATGCTGCTCGTAAAGGGCATCAGCAATCCCGGCGAGAACGACCATGCTCCGTGCGTTCAGAGCTGCCTCACGGGTGAAGCGGTCAGGAGCGGGAATACCGGCTCTTCGCCGTCCCTCGACATCTTGATGTCGGAGGTGCACGCCAAGTCGAACCATGCCGAGCCCGTGCTGCGCACCGGCGTGTACGGCAATCGGGTTTCGTACAAGGGCACTCGCGATTTGAGCCGACCGCGCGGGCGTAATTTCGTCGAGCCGTCCTGGCAGCCCGTCTCCGACGCACGGCGGGTGCTCGACGCCGTCGGCGGCTCCGTGGGCTCCGGCGAGCAGGGAGGCAGCGAGCCGCCGGATACGACGCTCAAGACCGCGAGCCGCCTCGCGGTGCTCGGCTCGGTGCGCGAGCGCGTGGAAGCGCTGCGCTGCGCGGCGGGCACCCCGGCTGCCACGCGGCTCGAAGCGTACGTCGAAGAAGTGGCGCGCCTCGAGCGGCTCGAGGCGGAAATGCGTCCGGCCCCGACCCCGGGAGGAGGCGCCGCCACCTTGCCCGTTTTGGATCCGAGCAAGCCCGACTACGCGAGCGCGCAATCCGATATTGCCGGTTTGCCCAAGATCGCGCCGTTGATCCGGGACATGACCGTCACGGCGCTCGCGCTCGACTATGCCCCTGCCGTGACCATTCAGTGGGGCGCCTCGGGCAACAACAACATCCAGAACGGCAAGCTCACGGACTACCGCTACGACTTCTTGCTTCCGGAGCTCGAGTACCCGGGGGCAGGCGACCATGGGCTCGCCCATCCGGAGGACGGCGCGTTCCAGAACGCCGGGCACCGCATCACGGTGGACGTCTCCACGCGTGACCGCATCCGCATCTACCGCTGGTTCTTCGGGCAGCTCGCCGAGCTCCTCGATCGACTGAGCGGCATCCCCGACGGCTCGGGCACGCTGTTCGACAGTACGACGGTGCTCTGCGTTTCCGAGTTCGGCGGGCCCAACGCCAACAGCACCGCCGGTCAGCACTCGCCGAAGAACCTGCCGTACGTGCTCATCGCCGGGAAGAACACGCCGTTCCGGACGGGCGAGTTCCTCTCCGTCGAGCGCAACCACGGCCAGAATTTCTCCCATTTGCCTCAGCGTCTCCGC
>QGUH01000056.1 GCA_003242355.1 Pseudomonadota bacterium | reverse complement strand
AACCCCCCGGGGGTGCCCGGGGGGTGGCGTGGGGGTTTGCCGCGGGCCCGTCCCGCCCCCCGGGGGACCACCCCGCGCCGCGGCCCGGGGCCGGAGGTCGATCCCGATCTGCCGTCCCCCGGGGGGGGGCTTCCGGAACGCTCGGCGCCGATCACGGCGCCCGAGCTGCCGGCGGTGCTCGGAGAGCTCCCGTTGCGCGCACCCGACGCGAGCATCGGGCTCCCGTCGCCCGCTTCGGTGCTCCCCGCACCGCTCAGCGACCCGCCCGTGCGCACGCCCGGCGCCGGCGTCGACTTGCCGTCACCAGCATCCGAGCTCCCGGTGCCGCTCACCGACCTGCCGTCGGTCGCGCCGCGGCGCTACTCCGAGGCTCCCACGAGCCTGCCCGGGCACGCGCCGCCGCCTTCGCTCGTGGCGCCTCCGCCACCACCGGCCGCGCCCTCGAGCCCCGACGCGGGCCTTTCCCTCGTGCCGACGGGGCGAAGCTTCGGCGATCTCGAGCTGCCGCTGCCACCGAGAACGCCGTCGGGCACGCGCGCCGCCGAGGTGTCGGCTCTCGACTCCGATCCGTTCGGGGAAGCGGAGTTGCCGCCGCCGCGATCTCTCGGGAGCGGGCCGCGACACGCCACGTCGACCAGCGGCGTGATGCGCGAGGCGGGCGGTGGCACGAGCTTCGGCGAAGTCAACCTGGAGGAAGACGACCCCACGTCGCTCGAGGCATCGCTGCCGGAGGCCCGGGACTCCGCCGAAGAAGACATGGAGTTCGGCGCGGTCCCGCAGGAAGATCCGGGGCGGATTTCGGCGGCCGTGCCGCGGCCGGCGAGCGCCGAGGTCAGCGACGCCGAGCAGGCGCCCGCGGTTCGCAAGCGGCTCGGCGCGCGCCTGCTCGCCGGTCTGTTCGTCGTGGCCACGGGTGGCGCTTCGCTCGCGCTCGTTCCCGAGATCGGCCCCTTCGGCGCGCATTGGATCATCGATCGCGTGCGAGCCGGCGAGTACGCCGCGATCGTCGCCGACACCGTGAAGCAAGCGCGGGCGAGCCTCGGGCGAGACGTCGCCCCCGTCGCCGCGCGCGCCTTCACCAGTGCCACGGAGGCTCAGGCGAAAGCCAAACGGGCTCCATCGCTCGCGGCGTACGTGGCCTTCATCGCCTACGCGCACGAGCTCCGCTTCGGCGCCGACTCCGCGATGCACGCGCGCGCGACGGTGTTGCTCGAGGAGCTCGAGGACGAGAGCGAAGCGGACGTGCCGTATCTCGGGCTTTCCCGCGCGGCGCGCGCGGCAACGGAAGGACAGCTCGCTCGCGCCCGGCAAGGGCTCGATGCGATTCTCCAGCGCGATCCGCGCGATATCGACGCGCTCGTCGTGAGCGGCGAGGTGGCGCTGCGCGCTCGGGACTCGAAAGCGGCGATTTCGACCTGGCAGCGCCTCGCTGCGGTCGAGTCGAGCGCCCGAGCCGCGTACGGTCTCGCGCGGGCCCACTTCCAGGCGGGTGATCGCGAACGAGCGGAGCGCCATGCGCGCGAAGCGCTCACGCGCAACCCGGAGCACGTCGGGGCGCGCATTCTGCTCGCGCGCATCGACGCGGGGGAGCGCGCGCGGCAAGCGGAAGCGGTGAAGGCGCTCGAAGCCGTCCTCGCGGCGCGCGACGGCGCGAGCCGCGACGAGCTCGCTTCCGTGTACACGCTGCTCGGCGACATCCATCTCGAGCGCTCGCGCATCTCTCGCGCGGAAGGGGCGTATCGCGAAGCGCTCAAGCTCGACCCGAACGCGGGCGCGGCGCTCTCCGGTTTGGGCGAGGCGCTCTTTCGCGCCGGCCGGTACTCCGAAGCGCAAGCACGCTTCGAAGCCGGGGCGCAGAAGAGCCCCGACGAGCTCGCTGCCAAGGTCGGCGTCGCCAAGAGCAAGCTGATGCTCGAGCGCGTGGAAGAAGCACTGAGCTCCCTGCGCAAGCTGCGCGAGGCGCACGCGGCGTCCGTGCTCGTCAAGTATTGGCTCGGTCGGGCGCTCGAGGCTGCCGGCGCGCGCGAGCAAGCCGAAGAAGCGTATCGCTCGGCGGTTCAACAGAAAGACGCGTCGGACCCGATGCTCGTCGAGGCATACATCGCGCTCGCGGAGCTCGAGAACCAGCAGGGCAAGGGGGAACGCGCGAGCGCCACGCTCTCCGAGGCGCGGGAACGATTCCCGAGCTCGCCCGCCATCCACCGCGCGCTCGGCGAGGTGGCGCTCACGCAAGGGCGCAACATCGACGCCAAGGAGCATTTCGACAAAGCGCTCGAGCTCGACGCCGAGGATCTCACCGCGCGCTTCAAGTACGGGGTCGCGTTGGCTCGCGAGGACGCGCACACCCGCGCGCTCGAGGTCTTCGAGCAAGTGATGGCGGCCGATCCGGATTTTCCCGGCCTCGCGCTGGAGCGCGGGGTCATCTACGAGAAACTCGGAAAGAGCGACGAGGCGCTCCGCCAGTACGAAGCCGCGCGGGCGAAGGCTCCGGACGATCCCGATCTCATGCTCCGCCTCGGTTGCGGCTATGCCCAGGCGGGCCGCGCCAAGGAAGCCGAGCCGCTGCTGCGCAAGGTGGTCGGGCTGCGGCCGACTTCGGCGGAGACCCAGCACTGCCTCGGTCGTGCGTTGCTCGCCGGCGGCTCACGCCTGGCGGAGGCGCTGCGTCTGCTCGAGCGCGCCGCGGAGCTCGACCCGCACCGCGCCGAGTATCACCTGTACGTCGGGTGGGCGGCGAACGAGGCCGGCAACGTCAGCAAGGCGCAACGGGCGCTCAACGAAGCGATTCGATTGCACCAGGGGCTCGCGGACGCTTACTGGCAGCGCGGCGTGCTCCGGACGCGGCAGGGGGCCGTTCGTGACGCGGTCAGCGATCTCACGCGAGCGCTCACGATCAGCCCGAATCACCACGAGGCCCGCGCCGCGCTCGCCGAAGCCTATTTCGATCTCGGCAACATGAAGGCGGCCATCGCGGAGCTCGGGAAGGCCGTGCTCGGCCGGCCCGAGAACGCGGATTACCGCTTCCGCTACGGGCAGCTCCTCGCGATGAACGACAAGAACGACGCCGCGCGCGTCGAGCTGCAACGAGCGCTCGAGCTCGCCGAGAAAACGCCCGAGCACGAACGCTGGACCTGGATGGCGCACTTGCTCCTGGCTCAGGCCATCGGTCCGCGCCCCGAGTCGGTGCCCCACTGGCGCGCCTTCCTCGAGCACGGTCCGCTCGATTCGCCCCACCGCGCCGAGGCGCAGGCGATCATCGCGCGCTTCGCCAAATAGCGGGACCCGTCCGCGCGATTCTCCACAAAGCGCCGGAGTCCTCCCGTACGAGAGGACTCCGGCATCGGCTCGCGGTCGAGCCTGGCGAGGACTCCGGCGCCGCCGGGCTCAACCCGTGGGCGCCGCAGGGGCGCCGCCGGGCGCGAAGTCGTACACGAACATCGCGTGGCCTTCGCGCTTGTCACCCGGATTCAGCGCGATGCCCTGGAGCGCGCTCGTCACGCACTGGGCGACTTCGGGCGGAGCCGTGGTGCCCGCGGGATCGGTCGTGATGTCGCGGAGCATGCCCGTGTCGGGCTCCACTACGAAGCGAATCGTGACGCGCCCTTGCAGCGATGGATTGCTCTTCAAGAGGTCGTCGTAGCAGCTTCGAATCTGATCGTTTCGGGTCTCGAGCAAGGCACGCGTGTCGTCGCGGTACATGTCCGGCGAGCGCGCGGCGAAAGAGCAGCCGAAAGTGCTCAGCGCGAGGCCGAGCAAAGACAGTCGCACAAACCTCATGACTCCTCCGTAGACAGAAAGGGGTTCACTGCTGCCCGCTGGCGGCGGCCGGTCGAACCGGCGGAATCTTCTTCGCCGTCGTTTCGGTGGAGGCCGCGGTGGCTTCGGTGGGGGCCGCGGGCGCTGCGGAAGAGGCGTCGGTCTCCTTCTTCTCGGTCGTCTTCGTTTCTTCCAACACCTTCTCCGTTCCGGTGTGGTCGACGGCGACCTTCTTCTGGGTCACGTCCTGCTCGAGGATCACGAACTCGACGCGGCGGTTCTTTTCGCGACCTTCCTCCGTGGCGTTGTCCGCGATCGGACGCTCGATCCCGAAGCCCTTGGCCGTCAACCGCGCAGCGTCGACGCCCTTGTCGACCAGGTACTTCATCACCGACTTCGCGCGCTCGTCGGAGAGCTTCAGGTTGTGCTGAGCGCTGCCCTCGGAGCTCGCGTGGCCCTCGATCGATATCTTCTTGATGTGCGGGTTCTTCTGGATCGTATCGGCGATCTCATCGAGCAGGCTGTACGACTCCGGCAGAATCGTGGCCTTGTTGTACTCGAATTGGATCTTCTCCTTGATTTCGATCTTGTTGTCGCGCACCTCGACCCGCGCCGGCGGAGGCGGCGGTTCCGGAGGGGGTGGGGGAGGCGGAGGTGTGCCCAGGATGCTGATCGGGCTGTCCCCTTGGAACGCCATCGTTCCACCGCACGCGACGGAGAGCAGTGCCCCCGTGAGCAGCGCGACGGACGAGACGAGCTTCGATCCCATGCGAGATCCCTGCATCGATCGACTCCTTCAGCGGTTGAGTCGGGTTTCCCCGGTGTTTTCGCGTCCCATTTCGCACCCATGCCAACCGCCCGTCAAGCTCCCCGGTCCGAAACGGCGGCCTGCGTACAAGCCCCCACATGCGTGCTCTTACTCGGGAGACCGACCTTCCCGCGCAGCGTCTATATCCAGTTCGATATGCGGAGGACGTGAGCACCGGTCCGCCGCATCTCCTCGATGCTTCGCGTACGTCGTGGCGCTCGACGAATCCGCCGAGAGCGACTGCTCCGACTCGCGCGCACACGAAGCGGAGCCGCAACACGCGCGTTCACACTGGAGCCATGCTCGATAGAGCCAGCGTTCGCGTCGAAGAGCGTGCGATGGGGGCCAGAGCGGATGATCCGCTCGTGGGAGCGGATCATCCGCTCCGATCGGAGTCCGAAGCGCCGTTTTCCCCGCCCACCCGGCGCACGGTCGTTTGGCTCACCACTGGGTAGCGCGCTTGGACGATCGGAGTCCGAAGCGCCTTTCCCCCGCCCATCCGGCGCACGGTCGATTGGCTCATCACTGGGGGGCACGCTTGGACGTCAGCCGGTGAGCGTTGTTCCCCATTGGGTTCGGCGCTGGGTCTCGGCGTGACGGCGCGGCGCGCTCGGTTTTCGCTCGGTGAGCGCTCCGAGACTGCCGGGTTTCGGGCGTGCCGCGTGACGGCGCGCATGCTCGCAATCGAGCGGGCCTGCTCGGGGCGCACTACGCGCACCCCGGCCTTTGCCCGCTCGTCCCTCCGAGAGGGCTCGGTGGTTCGAGCGTGACGCGGGCGTCAGCTCTCCATGAAGCTCTTGAGCTGCTTCGAGCGGCTCGGGTGACGGAGCTTGCGCAGCGCCTTGGCTTCGATCTGCCGGATGCGCTCCCGCGTCACCTCGAAGTCTTGGCCGACCTCTTCGAGCGTGTGATCGCTCTTTTCGCCGATGCCGAAGCGCATGCGCAGGACCTTTTCCTCGCGCGGCGTCAGCGTCTTCAGCACCTTCCGCGTCTGCTCGCTCAGGTTCATGTTGATGACGGCGTCCGCGGGGCTGATCACGCTCTTGTCTTCGATGAAGTCGCCGAGATGGCTGTCCTCTTCCTCGCCGATCGGCGTCTCGAGGCTGATCGGCTCCTTGGCGATCTTGAGGACCTTGCGCACCTTGTCGAGCGGCAGCTCCATCTTCTCGGCGATCTCTTCCGGCGTCGGCTCCCGTCCGTACTCCTGGACGAGGTAACGGGAGGTGCGGATGAGTTTGTTGATCGTCTCGATCATGTGCACGGGGATGCGGATCGTGCGGGCCTGATCGGCGATCGCGCGCGTGATGGCCTGCCGAATCCACCACGTCGCGTAGGTGCTGAACTTGTAGCCGCGCTTGTACTCGAACTTGTCCACGGCCTTCATCAGGCCGATGTTGCCTTCCTGGATCAGGTCCAAGAACTGCAGGCCGCGGTTCGTGTACTTCTTGGCGATCGAGACGACGAGGCGCAGGTTCGCTTCGACGAGCTCGGCCTTGGCGCGCTCGGCCTTGCGCTCGCCGGCGCGAATCGCCTGATAGGTCTTGAGCAGCTCGCCGACGTCGATGCGCAGCTCCTCCTCGACCTTCTTGACGCTCTTCGAGGCGTTGCGCAGCTCCTCGTCGAGCCCGTCGAGCTCGCCGGGCTCCACGCCGAGCTTGCTCGCGAGCTCGTGCTCCGCCACCGGATCGTCCTTGGCGTCCCGGAGCATGCGCTTGAGCTCCGTCTTGCTGGTGCCGGTCAGCTTCTCGAGCTCGATGACCTTGCCCTGAGCGCGGTAGATGCGCTCGATCATGCTCTTGAGCTTGGCGACGATCTTGTCGATCGTCTTCTTGTTCAAGCGCATCTCCTGCAGGGTCTTCACGAGCTCGCGCTTGTTGTCCGCCAGCTCCTTGTCGATCTGCTTGCGTCGGGCTTCCGGCGCGCCCCGACGCTCTTCCATCAGCTCGTTGTTCTTCTTGTCGAGCCGCTTGACGCGATCGATGAGGCGGATGATGCGGCGGTCGGCCTCTTCCTCGTCGAACTCGTGCTCTTCGTCCTCGGCGTCGCGGACGATGTCCTTCACCCGCACCTTGTGGTTGCGGAGCCGCTCGCCAATCTCGATGATCTCGCGCACCGCGATGGGGCTCGAGAGGATCGAGGTCAAGACCTCGTTTTCGCCCTCTTCGATGCGCTTGGCGATCTCGACCTCACCTTCGCGGGTGAGCAGGGCAACGCTCCCCATCTTGCGCAGGTACATGCGCACGGGGTCGTTGCTCTTGTAGTAGTCGTCGTCTACGGCGCGACCGGTGCTCGAGGCCGGGCCATCGGCGACCACCTCTTCTTCGGTCTTCACCGCGGGCTTGCTGGCCGGCTCGTCGCCGTCGGTCACCCGGTGGGGTGCGATCTTGATGTTGCTGGCGTCGTCGACGACCTCGATCTCCTCGTCGTCGAGGGCGCTCAGCACGTCGTCCATCTGGTCGGGGCCGACGTCCTCGCCCGGCAGCGCCTCGTGGACGTCGTCGTACGTGAGGAAGCCCTTGCTCTTGCCGAGCGAGATCAGCTGGTCCTTGGCCCTGCCGTTGCTCTTCGTCGCCTTGGCCGAAGACACCGGCTCGTCGTCATCGTCGTCGTCGCGTTGTGGCTCGGGCGCGAGCGCAGCCGCCGAAGCGCTGCGTTTGGAGCTTGCCTTCGCTTTCTGTTTTTCCTGCGACGGCGCCTTCTTAGAGGCGATGGCTGCGCTCTTCTTTGCTGAACGATCAGCTTTCTTGGATCCCACCTTGACCTCGCTCATCCGACGCTGACGCCTTGTGCCGCCGTGCCTTGCGGAATAGCTCGCCGAGGAGCGCTTGTTGCTCCTCGAAGTTGCCGGTCCGCTTCGCCCGCTCGAGCTCTTCGACCACCGTCATCTTTTCGCGCGATAGCACGAGCGCTCTGAGTTGCCTCACGTTCCCTGAGAGTTCGGTGTATGCGTCCTCGGACCGTTGATGCTTGGGTGCCGCCAGACGGGCGCGGGCGAATGCATGGATCGGGGCCGGCAGCTTAGCAAGGAGATCTTCCGCGTTCAGGAATCCGCCTGCTTCATGCGCCTGACGCAACGCGGCATAAGCCACGGCAGTGTCCCCCTCGAGCAGCATGCCGACTTCGTCGCCGGCCTGCTCGATGAGCTCGGGGAAATCGAGGAAGGCTCCCAGGATCTCGAGACCAATCTCGTGGCGGCGGTCGCGCGAACGGGCACGGGAAGGAGCCAGGGCCGCGGACGAACCGTCCCGGAGCGGACCCTCCGGGGTGAGGGTCCGGCGCACCGCAGCGCGCAGGGCCTGGAACGTCCGGGCGTCCGCGATGTTTAAGCGTGCGGCGATGCGATCGGCGTGGCGCTCCGCGAGCGCGCGCACGGTCGGGTCCTCCTCGCTCCGCAGAAGCTCGAGCGCTTCCTGGACGCGCGCGGCTTGGCCCCGGGCATCTTCGCGCTGAAAGCCCTCGTCGAGCACGCCGTCGATCAGGTACTCGAGCAGCGGCTGCGCGGCGGCCACGAGCCGCTCGATGGCGTCGCTGCCCTTCTGCCGCACGAGCTCGTCGGGATCGACGCCGTCGGGCAGCGGGGCGACCCGCGCCGTCAAGCCTGCCCGCTGGCACACCTCGCGCGCCGCGCGGATGGCGCGCCGCCCTGCGGAGTCGCCGTCGAAGAGCAGGACGACGTCGGTGGTGAGCCGTCGAATCTGTTGCGCCTGCTCGACGGTGAAGGCGGTGCCGAGCGGAGCGAGCACGTTCTTGATGCCACGGGCATGCAGGCTCACCACGTCGAAGTTTCCTTCGACGAGGATCGCGCGGTCGCTGCTGCGGATGGCTTGCCGCGCCTGATAGATGCCGAACAGCGCCTCACGCTTTCGGTAGACCGGCGACTCGGGCGAGTTGATGTACTTCGCCGGCTTCTCGGCGTCCGGCCGCGGCGGCTCGAGGCCGAGGGCCGCGAGCTCCGTGGCGTTCGGATCGTCGAGGGCGCGACCGCTGAACGCGACCACGCGCCCCTGCGCATCGAGCACGGCGAACATCAACCGATGCCGGAAGCGATCGTAGTAGCCGGCGCCCGCGCGCTTGGCGACGACGAGCCCCGCACGCTCCGCGGCCCCGAGGCTCGCTCCGCGTTGCGTGAGGTGCCGCACCAGCGGATCCCAGCCGTACGGCGCGTAGCCCACGCGGAATGCCTGCAGCGCGTCGGCGACCGCGTCGACGGCGGAGCTCGGCCTGAGCGCGCGGCGCTCGAGCTCGCGCAGGGCATGCGAGGCGAGCGGGTGCTCGCGCAACATCTGCTCGTAGAAGGCCGCCGCGAGATCGAGCAGCCGATACAGCTCGTCGGAACGCCGGCGCGATTCGAGCCGCTGCTGCCGATCGGCCTCCGTCGCCTGTTCGACGATCTCGATTCCCGCGCGCTCCGCCAGGCGCCGCACCGCCTCGACGAAGTCGAGCCCCTCGAGCTTCTGCAAAAACTTGATCGCGTCGCCCGACTCGTGACACCCGAAGCAGTGATAGAAGCCGCGCTCGGCGTTCACGTGAAAGCTCGGGGTCTTCTCTTTGTGGAAGGGGCACAACCCGACGTGACTGCGCCCGCGCTTCGACAGCTTCAGCGATTCGCCGATCAGGGCGACGATGTCCGTTTCTCGTCGGATGCGGTCGAGCGTTTCGTGCCCGATCACGGCGCACGCATACCGCAAAAACGGCGCGAGCGCCGGTCCCTCCTTCGTTTCGCCTTCCGAAAGAGCGCCGACCGAACGGGCGCCGACCGCGCGCGCGGCAGCCGCCGCGGGTCCGGCGAACGATGGGAGCGCGGGCGCCGAGACGTCACGCAGGAGGTTGAACGGAACATTCGTTCAGTATACCCTGACCGGCATGCTGCGGCCCCTGCCACGCCTAAACCCGCGGAATCGTTGGGAACGCACGCACGTCACCTATGAGGCCGGCGAGGCCCCCGAGGTCCCGCTCGAGCTCTTCGAGGACGAAACTCGGCGAATCCTCTCCGAGAACGACAGCCCCGATCTCTCCTTTCGCTATAGCGTCAACGCGTATCGCGGCTGCGCGCACGGGTGCGCGTACTGTTATGCGCGGCCATCGCACGAGTACCTCGGGTTCGGTGCGGGCGCCGACTTCGAGCGGCGGCTCGTCGTCAAACGGCGGGCGCCCGAGCTTCTGCGCGAGGCCTTCGAGCGACCGGGGTGGCGCGGGGACCTCATCGTGTTCAGCGGCAACACGGACGCGTACCAGCCCATCGAGGCCCGCTTCGGGTTGACGCGGCGTTGCCTCGAGGTGTGCGCGGAGTACCAGAACCCGGTCCACGTGATCACCAAGAGCACGCTCGTCGAGCGCGACGTCGACGTGCTCACCCGGCTCGTGGAGCGCGCCTCGGCCGGCGTCTCGATTTCCGTTACGTTTTGGGACGACCAGGTGGCGCGCGCGGTGGAGCCGTACGCGCCGCCGCCACGGCGCCGCATCGAAACCATTCGGCGGCTCAGCGCCGCGGGGATTCCGGTGGTCGTCCACGTTGCGCCGCTGATTCCGGGGCTTTCGGACCGGGATCTCATTCCGATCCTCGACGCTTCCCGCGAGGCGGGCGCCGGCTCGGCCATCGCGCTGCCGGTGGGCCTGTCCGGGACGGTCGCGGAGGGGTTTCGGGCGCGGCTGGGGCAGGGCCCTCTGCGATCCCCGTCTGTCTTTA
>QGUH01000893.1 GCA_003242355.1 Pseudomonadota bacterium | reverse complement strand
TCAACAGCCCTGGGCCCGGGTCGATTGGCGCCTACGGCGACGGCAATCGGCCGCGCATCGACGCGAGCAGCGTGGTGTTCCGCATCTCGGGGCAGTCGCCACGCTTCTCCGACCATCGCATCGTGGACCTCGAGATCGTCGGGCAAGGCGCGGACTCGGGGGCGGTGGACGTCGGCGGCATGGCGCGCGATCTGTTGCTCTTGCGCCTGAAGACGACGGGGACGGGACACGCGGTGATCGCGCCCGAGAGCATCATCCAGTACTGGCGCAACCAGGGAAGCACGGATCAGGACCTGTCCGATGGCTTCTTCGTGCAAGACTGCGAGATGGGGCACGTCTCGGGAGTCAAGACGCTCCTGTTCGTCGCGGCGCACCGGCTCGCGATGCTCGGCAACGTGTACGAGGACTCGGGCGAGCACGTGCTCCGGGTGCCGTGGACCGAGCGCGCCGTGATCTCGAGCAACTACCTGAGCGGCGCGATTCCGACGAAGCACGTCGTCAAGTTGCACGGCCCGGGCTGGGCCTCGAGCGGGATTGCGCGGGGACGCTACACCGAGCGCGTCGTGCTCTCGGACAACGTGTTCCAGGGCGGAGACGACGATTGGACCGTTTCCGTGGGCCCCCAGAACGCTCAGTCCGACGAGCGCGTGCGCGACCTAATCGTCGAGCGCAATCTGTTCTTGCCGAGCGAACGCGTGCAGGTTCCGCTGACGCTTTCGGGGAACGATCTCACCGTGCGCGACAACGTCTTCTTCCGCGGCGCGCGCCCGCAGACGAGCTGCATGAGCGTGGGGGCGCGCGGCATCGAGCCGCCCCCGGCGCGCGTCTCGATCCTGCACAACACGTGCGCGAGCCTCGCTGAATCCCCGCGCCTGGCTCAGATTTCGGGATCGGCGACGGACGTTCGCCTCTTCAACAACCTCGTCGCGGGTGCTTCCGCCGGAAGCACGGGAGCGACGAACGGCAGCCGCGAAGGCGGCAACCTGATCACGACCGCGCCGGGATTCGTGGTGACGTCTCCCTCGGGGGCGTGGAAAGACTTCCGGCTCGGCGCGTCGAGCCCGGCGATCGATGCTGCCGACGTGGAGGCGGCGACTCCGTGGGATTTCACGGGGCGCCTGCGACCGGTTGACGGCGATGGCTCTTCGACCGCGGAGCCGGACGCCGGCGCGTTCGAGTTCAGCCCCACGGAGTGAGTGCATTTTCGCCCTGTCCGCTCCCGGGACCGAGCGTACCCGGGAGCGGCGCGGACGTCCGAGCGTTTCCATCGTCACGGAATACGCCGGCGACCGAAGAAATCACTACCCGCCAAGCCCGCCGAGAGAGCGCCGAAGAACGCTTGCCCAATCTCGTGTTCTTCGTGGAGTTACCCTGGAAAGAACGCTCGCGATTGGCGCTTTCGCGACCACCTTTCGTGCTATCAGGACGAGGATAATGTTCGGCGTGCCTCGTCCGTTCCGGTGCCTCTTGCTCGGCGAGGAATCCCCGGTGGTGCACGACCACGACGGGCTTTGGCCCCGCGTTGGCGGCATCGAAGGACTGAAAAGGAGCTTCGGCTCCTCCCCCGCGGGGGCGGGCGTCGCCGACTTCGACCACACGGTTCAGACGGTGGGCCGCGGCGCCGCGGAGCGGCCGCGCGCTGGCAATCGGGAAGACAGGAAGGAGTTCGTTTCGTGAGTGCCGTAACTCTCTTGCGCGATCTCTCTGCGAGAGGCGTCGAGCTTGCGCTCGAAGGCGACGATTTGCGAATCAACGCTCCAGACGGAGCCCTCACACCGGAGCTCTCCGCCCGCGTCGAGGCGCAGCGCGACGCGCTCGTCACGATTCTCGCGCGCGCCCGGGAATCCCACGCCGAGTCGGCTCACGTGCCCGACGATCCTGCGCTTTCGGGGCCGCTCTCGCGGGCTCAGCACCGCCTTTGGTTCCTGGATCAGCTCCACCCTCCGGCGCTCTTTTTGAATCTGCCGTGCTGGGTGAGACTCAAGGGCAAGCTCGACGTTGCGGCGTTGCAATTCGCGATCACCGAGCTCGGCCGCCGGCACCCGACGTTGCGCTCCGCCGTGATCGGCGTCGACGGGCGTCCCCACCAGGTCGTGCGTGACGCCGAGCTCACGCTGCAAGAGGAGGACTTGTCGCATCTGCCCGAGGGCGAGCGCGAACGGGCGCTCGAAGCGTTCAACGCTCGCGAGTCGAATCGGCCCTTCGATCTCCGCTTCGCGCCGCCGATTCGGTTCACCTTGATCCGAGTCTCGGAGAACGAGCACTTCCTCTACTACGTCACCAATCACGTCGTGTTCGACGGGTTCTCGCACGACCTCTTGTTGCGCGACCTCAAGGCCCTCTACGAGGCACGCCTGGAGGGCAGGGAAGCGCCCCAGGCTCCCGGCTATCGCTTTACGGAGTACTTGCGCTGGCACGCCGACTTCCTGGCGAGCCCTGCGCAAACTGCGGAGCTCGAGTACTGGAAGCAAAAGCTCGCCGGGATGCCGGCGGTGCTCGAGCTGCCGACGGATCGGCCGGGCCCGCAGGAACCCGTGGGGGGGAGCACGCGGCAGGGGCTCTGGCTCAGACGGCCCCGGGGAAAACGACCCAGGAAAAGGGG
>QGUH01000892.1 GCA_003242355.1 Pseudomonadota bacterium | reverse complement strand
CAGCTTCGCCTCCGAGCTCGACGCGATCCCCGGCATCGGCCCGAAGACGCGCTCCGCCCTCCTCCGCCGCTTCGGCTCGCTCGACGCCATCGACGCCGCGACCGACGAGGAGCTCCTCGCAACCCCCAACGTCACCCGCCGCCACGTGACGGCGCTGCGCGCCGCGCGCCCGAGGCGCACCGACGCCCAGCCCTCGACCCCGGACACGGCGTCCGCGGAACCCCAAACACCCGAAGATCGCGGCGCGGTCGAGTCCGCCGAGCCCGGTATGGAGGGCGCCGCGCTCGTCGGCGAATGGAGCGACGCCGACGTCCCCCCCTCGTCGCGCAATGGCGCCCACATCGAGCCCGCAAACGAACCCTCGGGCGCAGGCGCAGAAGGCGCCGGCACCGAAGGCGAACCCGCGGGCGCGGAGACCGACCGACCAGGAAGCGCGCCCACGAACGCGGAAGGCAGCCGCGAAGGCACCGACGTCGAGTGCGGGGGGCCAGACGGCGAACGTGCGAGCGCAGACGGCGAACGCGCGGGCGTGGAGCCAACCGATCACCCGTCGAGTCCGTGAAAACCGCCGGTGGCCGTGAAAGCGCCAGCGGCGAATCGCGCGGGCGTGGAGTCAACCGATGCACGCGGAATCGAGACGCCCACATCGCGCACGATGCGGGAGAGCGAAGTCGGGGGTGGGCAGGAGGGGCTGCCTCACAGCGGCCCGCGTGCACCAGTGCAGTAGCCCGGAGGGCAACCCGGTTCGGCAGCGAAACGCGTGCACTCGGTTGGCGGCGCACCACGCCTTCGGCCAATCGGGTTGTCGACGGAGCCACCCTTCGCGATTCGAAAACTCCCCGTGAATTCGCCGTTTGCGCTCATCCACGAGAGTGACGCCCCGGAGGGCACGCGCGTTGCTGAGTGTGCTCGGCGATGTCCTCGCCGACCAACGCACTCTCTCGTCGTCGTTCGCGAGAGCGGCGCCGCTCGAACGGATCCGCGCTCCGGCTGCTCGCGATCGTGCCGCTGCTCTTCGTCCTCGCGTGTCTCGAACGCCCCGTGGTGCCGGCAGAGCCGCAGACGACGAACGTCTTCGTCGATCAGATCGTCCAGAACGCCGTCGACAAGATCGACCTATTGTTCATGATCGACAACTCCATCTCGATGGCGGACAAGCAGGAGTTGTTGCGTCGAGCCGTGCCCGTGCTGCTCAATCGTCTGATCACGCCGCTCTGCGTGGACGTGAACGGTGAGCCCCTCGGGACGACGGTGGACGCGAGCGGCAACTGCGCCGTCGGAGAGCCGGAGTTCAGCCCGATTCGCGACATCCACATCGGCGTGATCACCTCGAGCCTCGGCGCCATCGGCGCCGAAAACTGCACCCAGGGCACGCCGCGCACGGACGACGCGGCTCGTCTCCTCGGAACGAGTGGGCTCAGGCCGGGCGCCAAGCTCGTCAGTTGGAACGACAAGGGTTTCCTCGCCTGGGATCCCGACGCGGGCCTCACGCCGCCGCGGCCCCGGCACGATCCGCCGGGCATCTCGGATCGTGCGACGTTGATTGGCGCCTTCGAGAACATGGTGAAAGCCGTCGGCGAGGACGGTTGCGGCTACGAGGCGAGCCTCGAAGCCTGGTATCGCTTCCTCGTCGATCCGGTGCCGCCTCAGCGCGTCGAAGTGCGCGACGACTTCATGGTGCGCGTCGGCGTAGACGAAACCATTCTCGCGCAGCGTGCGGCGTTCTTGCGCCCGGACTCGTTGCTCGCCATCGTCATGCTCACCGACGAGAACGACTGCTCGATTGCCGACTGGGGGCAAGGGCAATTCGTCAGCACCACTGGAACGCTCCCGCGCGCAACGAGCGTGTGCGACGTGAACCCGGACGACCGGTGTTGCTTCTCCTGCGGGGTGAAGACTCCACCCGAGGGATGCACGCCGCCGACCGCCGATCCCGCGTGCACCGCCGAGGATGACGACAAGTACCGAGACCAACTCGGGCTCCGCTGCTACGATCAGAAGCGCCGCTTCGGTTTCGACTACTTGCAGCCGCTCGATCGGTACGTGCGCGGCCTGACCGAGCGCTGGATTTTCCAGGACGATCGCGACGGCGACGGCGAAATCACGGCAGCCGACGCGTACGAGAACCCGCTCTACGTCGCCGCGCCCGGCAAGGCGCCGCGCGACCGATCGCTCGTGTTTCTCGCCGGCATCGTCGGCGTTCCGTGGCAGGACATTGCGGACGAAGCGAGCTGGACGGATCCGAAGCGGCTCCGCTACCTCAGTTACGAAGAGCTCACGGAGCAGGGGCGCTGGGAGTGGATCCTCGCGCCGCCCGGCGGCATGCCCGCGGATGCGCTGATGTTCGAGACGCCGCTCGATCGCACGACGATTCCCGGGCTCTCCCAGCAACACCCGGCGCTCCGAGTTCCGCTCGTCCCGAGCACCGTTACCGAATTCACCCATCCCATCAACGGTCACGAGAGCAGAATCGAGGACAAGAGCGAGCTGCAGTACGCGTGTTTGTTCGAGCTCGAATCGCCGCGGCCGTGCGTGGGCGCCGATCAGTCGTGCGACTGCACCGAGGACGAGCAGAAGTACAACCGCGGCCTGTGCCAGGGCACGAC
>QGUH01000891.1 GCA_003242355.1 Pseudomonadota bacterium | reverse complement strand
CCCACGGGTTTCCGGCCTCGGGCTCTCCCGGCGGTCGGGGTCCGCCTTCCGCGGTGGTGGGCGTCGCCAAACCCGGCACTTTGGGCGCCCCGGGGCGCTTGGGGTAACGATGGTCGGCGGCATAGACGATGCCCGCTGCGCCGCGCGCGATCTCGCGCTGGATCACGTAGCGCTGATCCAGCACGGTCCCGGCGGTGGGCAGCGCCGTCATGAATCAGAAATCGTCCATGCGGATCCGCTCGGGCGCGTGCTGCCCGGGAAACGCGGACCAACCCTCGTGGATGCGCACCAGGGCCGGCTCGCGGCTCACGAGGCGACCGGTGAACGCATCGAGCCCGAACTCGAAGCCCGAGTGCGCGGCATGCAACCGCGCGTGGATCAAATACAACCCCGGAACGCCGAGCGCGGCCTCGGGGCAGAGCTCGACGAGGCGACTCGTGGCCGTGATCCGCTCGCCCGGCGCCACGCGGACGAAGCTTTGCCGCTCGGGAGCGCGCCGATCGGGTCCAGGGCGGCACGTGAAGAAGCCGTGCGGCGCGGAGACCTCGAAGTTCAAGAGCTCCCGCCGAAAGAAGACGTACTGAGGTTCCGAGCTCCGATTGATCAGGGCCACGGTCACTCGCGCGTCGCGCGGAGTCGGCGCGTCGGAGCCCTCCACGAGCACGAGCTCGAACGGAGCGCCCGTGTCGGGCGCTTTCGGCGGGGCGAAGGCCGGCCCCAACGTCACCGTGGACGCAACGAGCTTCTTGACGGCCTCCGCGTCGGAGGCGGGCGCCGATTCCGAGCGCGCCACGGGCTCGGCGGGCACGGCATCGGGCTCGGGAATGGTCGTCACGCGCCGCGCGACGAAGGGCGGCTGCTGTTCGACCGCCACGGTCTCCGCCTTGCCCTTGCGCCACACGGTCTTGGTCTTCTCGGGCCAGCCCAGCGTGGCGACGACCTCCGCACCCGGAACGAGCGGCGACTCACGCTTGCCGAAGCAGTACAGGCGCGGATCCACGAGGTCGATGAGGCCCTCGCCAGGCTGGAGCTCGATCTGGAGCTCGGGCTCGGGCGTGTCCGGCCGGATCCCGCCGGGAAGCGTGCAGGTGACGGGCTTCGGCGCCTTCTGCCCGCTCGTAGCGGGCGGGCGAATCTCGAGCTCGAGCAAGCGAAGGTCGAACGTGACCCGAACGGGGTGGGTTCCGCGATGAAAGACGCCGACGAGCCAGGGCTGCCCCGGCTCGGTGGGAACCACCGCGAGACGCAAACCGAGCCGCGAGCGCCCGTCGGGCGGCTCCCCCGCGGTGCTGGCAATCGCTTCGCGGATTCGATCCGCATCGAACTCGAAGAAAGGAGTTTGCAGCGCGGCATCGCTCGTCGCTGCGCCGTCCGTCGCGGCCGGCACGCCGTCGCCCCCGGCCGCAGGCTCACTGCTGCCATTCGGAGGAGCCTCGGAGTGCGACGCCGAGGCAGACGCTGCGACACCACCGTCGGAAGCCCGCGCGTCCGCGGAGGCATCGACCCGGACCCGTGCCGTGCTGCTCGCTCCAGAAGCACAGGCGATCGAGAGGGCGCACAGCGCCGACGGTGCGAAACGCCGCCCAGCGACCATTTTACCTCCTTCTTACCGGCGGCGCCCCCGGTCGGCAACCGGAAGGGGGCGCACCGGCGTGGTATAGGCGCGCACGTCGTGCGCGGCTTCTACCCGATCGTGGACCTCGATGCGCTCTCGGGCCGGGGATTCGACCCCGTCCAATTCGCCGCGCGGGTGCTCGAAGCGCGGCCGCCGCTTCTGCAACTGCGCGCGAAGAACGCGCCGGCGCGCGCCGTGCTCGCGCTACTCCGCGAGCTCCGTCCGCTCTGCCACCGCGAAGGCACCCTTCTGTTCGCCAACGACCGGCCCGACCTCGCCGTGCTTGCCGGCGCCGATGGCGTGCACCTCGGTCAGAACGATCTCCCGCCGGCAGAGGCGCGCCGTTTCGCTCCGGATCTGCTGCTCGGGCTCTCGACGCACGACCTCGACGAGCTCGAGGCCGCGCTCGCAGAGCGTCCCGCTTACGTGGCATTCGGTCCGGTGTTCCCGACGCGGTCGAAGGCACGGCCCGAGCCCGTGGTCGGGCTCGAGCTGCTCGCCCGAGCCGGTGAGCGCGCCCGTGAAAGGGGGATCCCCCTGGTCGCAATCGGCGGCATCGATCACGAGCGCGCGTCACTCGTCGCGCAGCATGCCGCGATCGGCTGCGCGATAGCAGCGCTGCTCGCTCCGACCCTCGACGAGGTGGCGGCGCGCGCGCACGCTTTCGCTGCTCCGTTCGGCGCCGCGCGCTGAAGCGCCCGAGATCGAGTTCCATGCCGAAGAACCGGAGACCCTCCGCGATGATACTCATCCTCACGACCATCGCCCTGGTTGCCACGGCGTTCGCGGTTCACAAAGGCGTCGCGCGCCAGGGCATCGTCGAGGGCGGCAAGCTCTTGCTCCAGGTGGGCCCCGTGATGCTGCCGGCATTCGTGCTCGCGGGCATGGTGAGCGTCCTCGTGTCGCCGGAGTCGATCGCCCAGTGGCTGGGGCGCGACGCGGGGCTCGCCGCGGTGGTGCTCGAAACCCCGCAGGGCGCCCCACACCCGCG
>QGUH01000890.1 GCA_003242355.1 Pseudomonadota bacterium | reverse complement strand
ACGGACGCGCGCGCCGTTGCGGTCGAGCAGGACGACGAAGCGATCGCGGCGTCCCGGGCGATCGAGATTCTTGAAGCCCTTGAGGGCGTTGAGGACGCGGTAGCGCTCGCGCGTCGGAATCCCGACCTTCTCCAGCGCCGCCAAGAAGGTGTTGTTGCCGACGACGCCTTCGATGACGCGCTTGTCGGGGTCGTTGCGGGCGTCGGCGATGCGCCACGGGCTCGGCAGCTTCTCGCGCACGCGCTTCGGTGCGGGCGGCGGGGGTGGGGGCGCTTCCGGAGGCGGAGGCGCCGCGCTCGCGGTGGGCTCGGGAGCGTCGTCGAGCCCGCTCAGGGCCGCGCCGATGCCGACGAGGATCGCGACCGTGGCGATGCCGAGCAGCGTGCCGAGCGCGAAGACGAGATTCGGAGAAAATCGGCTCTCGGGCAGGAGCCACGGCGCCGCGGGGGCGCGCGCGGGCCGAGGGCGCAGCCCGTTCGGCTCTTCGGTTCGACCAATCGCGTCGAGATCGCCGAAGGTGGGCTCGGGTGGGGCAGGCGGGCGCGATGATTGCTCGCGCGCTTGCTTGGCGCGCTCGAGCAAGAGCTCACGGAGGCGCTCGCCGCGCGGCAGCTCGCTCGAGCCCGGGCGCACGGGGAGCACGTCCGGCGTCGGCTCGAGCTCGACGGCGGGCTCTTGGCTCGAGTCGTCGCGCACCGACGGATCGATCACGCGGCCGACATGGCGCGGGGGAGGGTCGCCAGCGGGCGCCACGGCCCCCCGGGGTAGCAGTCATGCCGAAAAGTCGCAACCTGCACCCTCCTCCCGCGGACGTCCCCAACGACGGGGCCGCGCCGCGTTTTGCCTTCCCACGGACCGCGGGCTCCTGGAAAATCGCGGCTGCATGCTGGCTCGCCCCGCGTCCGTCGCTCGCCCCGAACGTTTGGACTGATGCTGAAACGGCTCTGGCAGCGGCTCCGGGGAGTGGGCTCACCGGCGCGGCTCGGCGCCTCGGTGGGGCTCGGATTGTTCATCGGCTGCTTGCCCCTGTACGGGCTGCACTTGCCGCTGTGCCTGCTCGTTTGTCTGCCGTTCCGTCTCGACGTCGTCGCGGCGTATCTCGCCGCTCACGTCTCGAACCCGCTGTTCGCGCCGTTTCTGCTGCTCGCAGAGGCCGAGCTCGGGGCGATCGTGCTCGGACGCTTGCCGATCACCACGACGCTCGAGTCGATGAGCGAGCTCGGCTGGGACGAGATCCTCGTACGCACGGCGGTGGGCAGCGTCGTGCTCGGCGCGCTGCTCGGAGCGAGCGGGGGAGCGCTCGCGGCCGGAATCGCTCGCGGGCGGAGCACGGGGGGCGCGCGCGTGCTCGACGGTGCGCGGCGCCGCACGGTTGACCGGTATCGAGCCGCGCCACTAGCAGATCGCTGGTACGTCGCGATCAAGCTCGCAACCGATCCGGTCGTGGAGCAAGGCGCCGCGCTCGGGCCGCTCGGAGACGTGCTCGACGTCGGCTGCGGGCGCGGTCAGCTCGGCCTCTTTCTGTTCGAGCTCGGCAACGTGTCGCGTCTGGTCGGATTCGATCTCGACGCGCGCAAAGTGGAAGTGGCCCGCACTGCGGGCGGCGAGGACGCCACGTTTTCGTCGAGCGACGTCGCGCACGCCGAGCTGCCGGCAGCCGATACCGTGCTCTTGATCGACGTGTTGCACTATCTGCCGCTCGCGGAGCAAGACGCGCTGCTCGAGCGCGCGGCGCGCACGCTGCGGCCTTCGGGGCGGCTCGTCATCCGCGAGGTCGAGGGCCGTGCGGGCGTGCGCGCCCGCATCACGGGAGCGCTCGAGCGCATCGCGATGGCGAGCGGCTACAATCGGACGCGCCACGCGCTCGCCGTGCGGCCCAGCTCGGAAGTCGTGAGCCGGCTCGAGGCGCTCGGCCTCGAGTGCGAGCGTGTGGAGGCGAGCAGCGGTGTCCCATTTCGGAACGTTCTGATCGTGGCGCGCGCGCAGCCTCGAAACCTTCATTCCGACTGAACGCTGCGGGCGTGCCTTCGCGCGATAAAGACATCCGCCCGATTCGACGGCACTCTGTCACGAGAAAATGAGATGCGCGCCCTCGCTCGGTCCCTTCGCCCCCGTCTGCTCCTGACGCTCGCTCCGCTGCTCGTCGTCGGATGTGGCCCCGATGACGAACCGAGCGGGGCGTCCGCCAGCGGGGGCGCGACGGGAAGCGGCGGCATCGCGGCGAGTGGATCGGGTGGCGCGCCTGCGGCGAGCGGATCCGGGGGTGCCCCTGCCGCAAATGGCGGCAATCCTGCTTCCGGGGGCACGCCACTCACCGGCGGCAGCACGGGCAGCGGGGGAAGCGCCGTTGCGGGGAGCTCGGGAGCACCCGGCGGCGGCAGCTCGGGAGCACCCGGTGGCGGGAGCGCGGGAGCGCCCACTGGCGGGAGCTCGGACGGCGGCACGTCGGGAGAAATGGGCGGCGGAGGCAAGAGTTCGTCGACCGGAGGAGCGAGCGGGAGCGGCGGGGGTGTGGGCGGGAAAGCACCCGCCCTGGCCTTTAATCAACTTCCCACACGACGGGACGCGAGACAGGTACTGAGTCGCTCTTTTGCTTATAAAAAAAA
>QGUH01000889.1 GCA_003242355.1 Pseudomonadota bacterium | reverse complement strand
GGCAGAACCGGCCGGAACTTCGCCGCGGGCATGAGCGGCGGTATCGCCTACGTGCTCGACGAGGACGGCGGCTTCGAGAAGCGCTGCAACCTCGGCATGGTGGAGCTCGAAGCCTTGAGCTCCGAAGATGCCGCCTTCGTCGCCACGCTCATCGAAGAGCACGGGCGCCGCACCGGCAGCCAGAAGGCCGCCGAGCTCCTCGCCCATTGGGAGATGGCGCTCGCGCGCTTCGTGAAGGTCGTTCCGATCGAGTACCGGCGCGTGCTCGAAGAGATGCAGCGCCGCGAAAAGGCCGCGGGGTCGAGCCGCGTCGTGCTACACCCCTAACCCCCAAGATTCGAGTCGTCGCAAGTCGAAGGCCGAGCGAAAGAGCAACTCATCGTGGGAAAAGTCACCGGATTTCTCGAGTACCAGCGCGTGGATCCCGCCAAGCGCTCGGTTGAAGAGCGGGTCAAGGACTATCGAGAGTTCGAGCTGCCCGTGGTCAACGAAACCCTGCAAACGCAGGGAGCACGGTGCATGGACTGTGGCATTCCGTTCTGCAACACGGGCTGCCCCCTCGGCAACTTGATCCCCGATTGGAACGACCACGTCTATCGGGACGACCCGAAGCGCGCCATCGCGGCCCTGCACGCGACCAACAACTTCCCGGAGTTCACGGGCAGGGTGTGTCCCGCACCGTGCGAGGCGGCGTGCGTGCTCGGCATCAACGACGACCCGGTCTCGATCAAGCTCATCGAGAAGGCGATCGCCGACCGCGCCTGGCAAGATCGGCTGGTCACCCCCGAACCGCCACGCCTCCGCACGGGCAAGAAGGTGGCGATCGTCGGCTCGGGCCCGGCCGGCCTCGCCGCAGCCCAAGATCTCGCGCGCGCGGGGCACGACGTCACCGTCTACGAGCGCGACGATCGCATCGGCGGCCTGCTCACCTACGGTATCCCCGACTTCAAGCTCGAGAAGTGGGTCGTCGAGCGCCGCCTCGATCAATTGCGCGCCGAGGGCGTCACGTTCCGCACGGGCGTGCACGTCGGCGTCGATCTCGGGGTCGACGAGCTGCGCGCGACGCACGATGCGATCGTGCTCGCGATTGGCTCGCGCAAGCCGCGCGACCTGCCGATTCCCGGCCGAGAGCTCGCTGGAATCCACTTCGCGATGGACTTCCTGACGCAGCAGAACCGGCGCGTCGCCGGCGACGTGGTTCCGGACGAGATCGCGATTTTGGCGACCGGCAAGCGCGTGGTCGTGATTGGCGGTGGCGATACGGGCAGCGACTGCATCGGCACGTCGCACCGGCAGGGCGCCAAGAGCGTCACCAATTTCGAAATCATGCCGCGCCCGCCCGACGGGCGTTCGCCCACGACGCCGTGGCCGATGTGGCCCCTGATGCTGCGCACCTCGACGTCGCACGAAGAGGGCGGCACGCGCGACTTCAGCGTCATGACCGAACGCTTCAGCGGCAACGGCAAGGTCGAGAAGCTGCACTGCGTTCGCGTGGAGCCGAAGGACGGACGCTTCGAGCGGGTGCCGGGCACGGAGTTCGAGGTCGAAGCCGATCTGGTGTTGCTCGCCATGGGCTTCGTGCACCCCGAGCACCCGGGTCTCGTGAAGGATCTGGGCGTGGAGCTCGATGCGCGCGGCAACGTGCGCGTCGACGCCTCGTTCATGACCAGCGTTCCCGGCGTGTTCGCCGCTGGAGATTGCCAGCGCGGCCAGTCGCTCGTCGTGTGGGCGATCGCCGAAGGCCGGAAAGCGGCGCGCGGCGTCGACCGCTACCTCATGGGCAAGACCGAGCTGTCGTGATCGGGCGGGCTGGGCCGGGGCGCGTTCGGCTCGAGCCCGCTTTCGATCGCTCGGCGGACGGCTGCCACCAGCTCCGCACGGCGCTCGTTCCCGTAAGCCACGGCGTCGATCGGCGGATGCACCGTCACCCGGACGGTCACGCCATCGCGCACCCGCTTTCCGTGGGCCGGTAGCACCTCTCGGGTTCCGTCGATCGTGAGCGGCAGGATGCGGGCCCCCGTCTCGATCGCGAGGTGAAAGCCGCCCTGCTTGAACTCCCCGAGGACGCCGGTTTGGCTGCGGGTTCCCTCGGGAGCAATCCAGATCGACGTGCCCCGCTCGAGCTCGCCCTTCGCGGCCTCGAGGCTCGCGATGGCCGCGGCGCGGTTGCTCCGGTCGATGGCGATGAACCCGGCGCGCCGCATCGCAGCGCCCCAGAGCGGCACTCGAAACAGCTCCTTTTTGGCCACCATGCGCAGCCTGCGCCGCAGGGCCTGATACACGACCGGGATGTCGTACAGGGATTGGTGATTCGACATCACGATGAACGCTTCGTCCCGAGGCGCGTTCTCGATCCCGCTCGTCACGAGCTCCACCCGGGCTCGCTCGAGCAGCCGCTGGGACCAGCGCTCGAGGCGGGCATCGCAGACTTCGGGAGTGAGGCGCCCGAGGGTCGCGTCGAGCACGGTCGGCGCACTGATGCGCACCGTCTCGCGCACGGCGTGAAGCAGGTGCGGAAGCGTCATCCCCTCGGATCAGAGCACCACTGCGAGGCGGGGCAAGCGACGCCCTCTTCGGACCCCCCCACCCTTGCCCCCCCGCCGGCGCCGC
>QGUH01000888.1 GCA_003242355.1 Pseudomonadota bacterium | reverse complement strand
CCCGTGGGGGGGAGGGGTTGCGCGGGGGCGGGGCCGGGGGCTTCGGGGGGGGCGGGCGCTGCCGCCGGGGCTGCGGGTTGCGCAGGAGCCGCGGGTTGTCCCGGAGCCGGCGCGGGTGCCGGTGCCTGAGCGAACACGGGCACCGTGAAGAGGACGACGATCGAAGAGAAGAGGGTCGAATGAATACGCATCGGGAGGCTCACTCGGGATTGAGCCCGCACCGACACCGCGTGCGGCGAGCAGGGCGGGCGAGCGCGCCGCTTTCATATCAGGCTCGACCGCGCACGGGAAGTCGGGAAATGTGGAAACAGTTCCAGGTCTCTGGCGAGACTCGGCCCCTCGCGTGCGCCGCGCCGCGCCAGTGTATCGACGTGGTACGAAGTCGAGCCCGAGCGTCGCGCGATGCGCGTCGAAAGGCAATAGGATTTACGGTCCGCCGGAGAGCACCACGTAGAGCACGGGAACGAGCGCCCCGAGCCCAGCCAGAACGGCTCCTCGCCCGAACAGACCTTTCCGGCCCGGGATCATGAACAGTCCCGAGATGGCGAGGAACAAGAGGAAGACTGCGTAGGCGTCCGCAAGGTACGTCCAGGCCTTCTTGCCGCGGTTCAGGTGCAGCCAGTTCGCGATGCGCAGAAAGAATCGTGGCTCCTGACCTTCCTCTTCCACGACGCCCGTGACCGGGTTCACGTGCAGGGTGCGCGTGTCGAGGACGATCTCGAGGCGCTGCTCGTTGACGCGGTACAGCTCACGAGGCCGCTCGTCGATGTCGAGCGCGCGCAGCACCGCGGTCGACACGCCCTCGTCGCTGCCTGCGATCGGCGCCGGGAGTCGGTGCGTGCGCTGGATCTGGTGAAAGCTCGGATCCCAGTCCGCGACGTGATTCACGGCCAGGCCCGAGATCGCGTAAATCACCGTGAAGCCCACGGCGAGGTAGCCGACGTCGCGATGCACGGCGCGCAGCCACGAGCGCAGCGTCGCACGGCGGCGTCGCGTCGATTCACGCATACCGCTCTTCGCGCCAGGGGTCTCCGTGGTTGTGGTAGCCACGGGTCTCCCAGTACCCCGGCTCGTCTCGCGTGGTGAAGCGGATCCCCGTGAGCCACTTCGCGCTTTTCCAGAAGTAGAGGTCCGGTACCACGGCGCGCAGCGGACCGCCGTGCGCGCGTGCCAGGGGGCGGCCTTCGAGCGCGTGCGCCACGAGCACGTTCGGCGCGAGCGCTTCGCGCAGCGGCACGTTCGCGGTGTACCCGTGCGCCGCTTCGAAGATCACGTAACGGGCTCGTGGGCGAACGCGGGCGCGCTCCGCGAGCGCCTTCACGCCGACGCCACGGAAGCGCGCGCCGAGCACGCTCCACCCCGTCACGCAGTGCACGTCGAGCGCGAGGTCGAGCTGCGGTAGCGCGAGCAGCTCCGCGTAAGTGAGCTCGAAGGGTGCGTCGACCTCTCCGTGAACGCGGAGCCGCGCTCGCGCTGGATTCGGATCTCCGGGCTCGCCGCCCATCGGCTTGAGCGCAGAAATCACGCGTTGGCCCGGCGGCACACGGGGGCGCCCGTCCTTGCGGGTCTCGGCGCGCGCCGCAGCCGTGAGATCGTCGGTAAACACGTACAGCCCGCCGAGGGCCACGACGACGGTGCCCGCTGCCGCCCGCGCGACGAATTGGCGCCGGGAACGGAGGCGCTCGATGGCGCTCTGTCGGTCGCGACTCACGGATCCAGAGTACGCCGGATACGGCCGTCGGTTTCAGGTAGGGCCAGGTCGCTTGGCCGGCACGCGACGCCGACCGCGTCGGAAGCCTTGAATGGCCACGGCGAGCATCCAGGCGAGCCCGCCCAGCGCCGCGACCTTCTGCAAGAGCGGCAGCGCCAGCGGGCAAGGCGTCGGCCACATCAGGTGCCAGGCATACAGCAGTGCGTCGATTGCTGCGAGGGCAAGCGTTGCCCCGGCAATCACCGCGAGCCACCACGCCCTGCCGCCGGCGCGCACGAGCCCGACGACCGCGAGCCCGCCCGCTACGACGCCCAGAGGCCCCGCGGTCAACACCGCGCACTGGTGGGCAACGGCGAAACGATCGGATGGCGTGAGCGCGACCCCGAGCGTGCCGATTGCAGAAAGGAGTCCGAAGAGCTGCAAGGCGCGGGCGGCTCCGCGCGGAAGCGGCGTGAGCCGCGAAAGGAGCAGCCAGAAGGGAACGAAAGCGCCCGCGAGCACGACGAGCGCGGCGCGCGCGAGTCCCGCGCCGGGATTCGGCTCACCGTTGAGCCCTTTTTCGCGAAGAACGTCGCAAAAGAAGCCGTAGAGCGGGTCGAACCCAGCTGCCTCGGGGTCGCACCAGCTACCCCCCGGATACGCGGCTGCAGCGAGCGTGAAACACGCGACGAACCCCGCGGAGAGGAGCGCGAGCAGCGCCGAAAGCACGGTGTCCACGCGCGGGCGGCTTTGGGGTTCGGGAGAGACGGAGCGCGAGAAGTGTGACAAACTTGCCGTTCGCAGTCGTATGTGTCGCCTCTTCGGTTTTCGTAGCGTGATCCCGAGCCAGGTCCATCGCTCCCTGCTCGCGGCCGAGAACGCGCTGGGCGTCCAGAGCAACGAACACCCGGACGGCTGGGGGG
>QGUH01000055.1 GCA_003242355.1 Pseudomonadota bacterium | reverse complement strand
CGGGGGGCCGAATGGGTGCCCGCGGGGTTGTCCGGCACGAACGCATGAACGCCTGGGCGCGCGACAGGCTGGCCGTGCTGGGGGGGCTCGGGGGGCATTACCGCGAGGCGTTCGACCTGCTCGTGCGGCAGAGCGAGCTGTCGTCCGACCCCGAGAGCGTGCGGCAGCTGGTTCGCAAAGCCGCGGAGATCGCGCGCGATCGCCTGGAGGATCCTGCGAAGGCGATCGAGCTCTTCGAGCAACTCTTCGAGGAAGACCCGACCGACGAGGACGCCTCCGACGCCCTGCGCGTGCTCTACGACCAGGAGGGCCGGCATCAGGACCTCGGGCGGCTGCTCGAGCGGTTGATCGACGTGGCGACGTCGCCTGCGATCCGCAGCGCGCTGCGCCTGGAGCTCGCGCGCCTGACCGAGGAGCGCTTCGCGTCGCGCGAGTCGGCGATCGATCTGCTCCGGGCCGTGCTCGACGACGATCCGACCCAGGAGCAGGCGGTGGAGCGCCTGAGCGATCTGTACGAACGCACGCAGCGCGACGAAGACCTCGCGGAGCTGCTCACGCGACAAATCGAGGACGCCCGCGATCGCGGCGATCTGACGGCGGAGCTCCGCTTCCAGGTGCGCCTCGGGGACATCTACGAGTCGCGCCTCGAAGATCGCGCGCGCGCGATCGACACCTACCGTGCCGTGCTCGATCGCGACGCGAACCACGTGGGCGCATTGTCGGCGCTCTCGCGGCTGCTCAAGGCCGACGGGAACCTTTCGGAGTGCGCCGAGGTGATGGAGCGCCTGCTCGGTCTCGAGCGCGACGAGCAAGCGGTGCGCCGCTCGCTCGAGCTCGCCGAGATTTACGAGAAGCTCGGGGAAACGCAGCGCGCCGCGGAGGCGCTCGAGCGCGGGCTCGTCGCGGATCCGCGGAACGTCGAGCTGCAGAAGCGGCTGCGCCCGCTCTACGAATCGCTCGGCGACTACCGCAAGCTCGCCGATCTCCACGCGCGCGAAGCCGAGCTCACCCAGGATCCGGATCAGGCCGTGCTCTTGTTGCGCAAGGCCGCCGCGGTTTTGCGCGAGCACACGGACGACGTCGAGCGCGCGGCGGAGCTCCTCGAGCGGGCGACCACGATCAAGCCCAGCGACCGGGAGCTCTTGCTCGAGCTCTGCGACCACTACACCAAGACCGGGCGGGGCCGCGACGCGGTCCGGGTGCTCGAGCGGGTCGTGGAGAGCTTCGGCCAAAAGCGCACGCGTGAGCTCGCCGAGCTCCACCGGCGCCTCGCCTCCGCGTACCTCGAGTACGGCGAGACGCAGCGCGCTCTCGAAGAGCTCGACAAGGCGTTCCGGATCGAGCCCGGCAATTTGCAGGTGCTCACCTTGCTCGGCGAGGTCGCGATCAAGGCGCACGACTACAAGAAGGCGCAGCAGATGTATCGCGCGCTGCTCTTGCAGCGGCTCGACGACGCGGCGCCCATCTCCAAGAGCCAGGTGTTCCTCAAGCTGGGTGAAATCCACGAGGCGCTCGGCGAGTCGACCAAGGCGGCGCAGATGTACGAACGCGCCGTCCAGACCGACGGTCTCGCCGAGGCCCGCGAGCGCCTGCAGGCGCTCCGGAGGTAGGCGCACCGCGCGGGCGGGCGCTCGGCAGAGCTCGCATGTCCACGAGCCAAGATCCGCTGCGCCCGCCGCGTTCGACGCTGCCTTACGATCCGAGGGCCGAATATCGGCGCAAACTCGGGGTTCTCGGGAGCCTCGGCCGCTCGGCGATCGGCACGGCGCGGTCGGCGGTCGAGCTCTTCGGAACGCTCGGGCTCGCGGTGGCGTCGTTGGGATCGCCGGGGGCAGGGGCGCGGCGCCTCGTGCGCGCGATCACCTTCTCGCAGATTCTGTTCACCGGAGTGCAGGCCGTTGGCTTGGTGAGCGCCATCGGGCTGCTCATCGGGGCGACGCTCGTGATTCAGACGAGCTTGATCGTGCCCGCCGCGGACGGCGAGCTCCTCGGAAAGATCCTGGTGGCCGTCGTGTTGCGCGAGCTCTCGCCGCTCGTGACGGCAATCATCGTCGCGGGACGCTCCGGCACCGCGATCGCGACGGAGCTCGGAAACATGAAGGTGCACCAGGAGGTGCTCGCGCTGATCGCTCTCGGAGTGGATCCGCCGCGTTTCGTCGTGCTGCCGCGGCTGATCGCGACGGTGCTCAGCGTGGTCGCGCTCATGGTGTACTTCAGCGTGGTGTCCGTGGTCGCGACGGCGACCATCGCGAACGTCGTTCTGGGGGCGAGCCCGCTCGACTTGCGCGCGGGAATCTCGCGGGCGCTCTTGCCGTTCGACCTCGTCCTGTTCGTGGCCAAGGGCGCAGGTCTCGGCACGATCGTCGGCTGGGTCGCGTGCCACTACGGCCTGTCCGTCAAGAGCTCGCCCACCGAGGTGCCGCAAAAGGCGAGCGCGGCCGTGGTGCGCATCCTGCTCGGCTGCGTCGCGTACGACACCGGGCTGACCGCGCTGTTTTACTGGCTCGTGGCGCGACCTCCGTACTGAGACGACATTCCGATCGACCCTCCCGCATGACGACCCTTCCCGCTCTCGAGCTCGAGCACGCGAGTCATCGCTACGGAGACTTGTGGGTGCTGCGCGACGTCTCGTTGAGCTTGCCAGCGGGGGAAACGTTGGTGGTGACGGGGGAGAACGGAGTCGGAAAATCGACCTTGCTCTACGTCTGCGCGGGGCTCATCCCGGCGACCTCTGGGCGTGTGCGGCTCCTGGGGCACGTCCCGAATCCGAATCGACCGAGCGAGCTCGTTCACCACGGCGTGCGGCGCGGGTTCGTGTTCTCCGGCGGCGGGCTGCTCTCGAACACCTCGGCGCTCGGCAACGTCACGCTCCCGCTGCGCTACCACGCCGATCTGTTCGGCCTGGACGAGGCGGCCATCGAGGCACGCGCGCGCGAGCTGCTCGGCGAGCTCCGCGTCAGCCAGGCGGATTTCCATGCGTTGCCGGCCCACCTCTCCGCGGGCGTGCGCCGCCGCGTGAGCCTCGCGCGCGCGCTCGCGGTCTCTCCGAATTTCCTGTTCCTGGACGATCCCGACGCGGATCTCGACGCAGCGACCAAGCGCCTCGTTTACGACCTGCTCGAGCGGCTGCGCAACGACCCCGGCGTGACGCTCATCGTCGCGACGACGAGCTCGGAGCTCATCGAGCGCCTGGGCGTCCCCCCGCGCGAGCTCGCGCATGGTTACCTGCTCGGACCAGGGCGCTCTCTCTCCACGCTCGGGCCTGCCGCGCAGTGTTGACGGCGCGCTCGCCGAGAACGCCGACTTCGAGGGATCGGCGTTCTCGCATCGGAGCGGTCTCCGCCGCGCTTCGTCGGAGCGAGCTCGGCGGGACGCTCACACTCCGCCGGACGTTGCCGCTTGCGGGTTTCGGTGTGGCGCAACGGTTGGTCGCGCTCGCGCGCGGGCGCGGCGCTTCCGTCAGCGGATTTGCAAGAGCTCGATGTCGAACACGAGCATGCCCGCGGGCGCTCCCGGGCGAGCGGGCTTCTCTCCGTAGGCGAGCTTCGCGGGAATCCAGAAGCGAGTCTTCTCGCCTTCGACCATGAGCTGGACGCCCTCGGTCCACCCGGGGATCACTTGATTGAGCGCGAAGGTCGTCGGCTGCCCGCGCTGCACGGACGAATCGAACAGTTTGCCGTCCGTCGTCCACCCGGAGTAGTGCACGGTCACGCGATCGGTGGCTTTGGGATGACGCTTGCCGGTGCCCGGCGTGAGCACGCGATACGCGAGACCGGACGGCGTGCGCTTCGCCGACGCGGGCGGCGCTTTGACGTCCTCGGGCGCCTTCGGGGGCTCGAGGATCTCGATCAGCTCGACGTCGAAGGTGAGGTCGCCCGCGGGGGCTCCCATTCTCGGGCTCTCGCCGTAGGCGAGCTTGGCGGGAATCCAGATGCGCCGCTTCTCGCCCGCGACCATGAGCTTGAGCGCCTCCGTCCAGCCGGGGATCACTTGCGAGACGCCGAAAACGGCGGGCTGTCCGCGCTCGACGGACGAGTCGAACTGTTTGCCGTCCTTGGTCCACCCCGTGTAGTGCACCTTCACTTGATCGGAGTCGGTCGGGTGTTTGTTGCCGGTGCCCGGGGTGAGCACGCGCGTGACGAGCCCGGAGGCGGTTTTCTGTGCGTCCTTCGGCGGCGCAGCCACGTCGGGCGGCGCCGGGATGCCGGTCGGCGCTGGGGCAGCCGCAGGGGCAGCCTGGGTGGCTTCGGTTTGCGGCGCGGCCTCGCTGGGGGCCGTCGCGGGCGCGGCAGTCTCCGCGGCGGCGGGTTCTTCGGTTTTCTTCTGGCAGGCAGCGAGGGCCACACCCAGGGCGATCACCAGCACGGTTCGCTGAGCGAGCATGACGGGTGTTCTTGCGGAAACTCGGCCCCGCGGCAACCCGCTCCGGCGTCGGCCCGAAATTTGCGGTAAGTTCCGCTCGGACGGATGGATCGGTCGAGGACTCCGAGCGGTGCGCTGCTCGTCGTGTTCAATGCGCTGTACTGGCCGTACTTGGTCGTCACGTGCGTGCTGTTCTTCGTTCCGGCCTTCTTCATCTTTCTGGTCACGTTCTGGCAGAAGCCGCGGCGCGCCTTGCACGCGTACACGTCCCTGTGGGCCTCGCACTATCTGGCCTGGGCGCCCTATGCCGGGATCCGCGTGGAAGGGCGCGAGCGCGCGCCGAAGGGCCGCGCGTGCGTGTACGTGGCGAATCACCAATCCCTGGTCGACATCCTCGCCGTGTACGGCCTGCGCTTGCCCTTCCTCTGGGTGAGCAAGATCGAAAACTTCCGGGTGCCGTTTCTCGGGTGGAACATGTACCTGAACGGCTACGTTCCGCTCCGGCGCGGGCACTTGCCGAGCATTCGCCGCATGCTGCGCGTATGCGAGCGCGCGCTGCGCTCGGGCTCCAGCCTGTGCGTGTTCCCGGAAGGCACGCGCTCCAAGGACGGCGCGCTCAAGCCGTTCTACCGAGGCGCGTTTTGGCTCGCCGTGCGCGCCGGAGTGCCGATCGTGCCGATCGTGGTTTCGGGAACGGGCGAAATCCTGCCGAAAGGGCAGCTCGGCATTCGGCCGCGCCCGGTCACCGTCCGCGTCCTCGATCCGATCTCGCCCGACGAAGCAGCGGGTGACGATCGCCGCCTCCGGGAACTCGTGTTCGAGCGCATGCAGCGCGAGCTCGCCGTGTTGCGTGGTCAGTCGCTCGTCGCCGAGCCGGCCCTGGCGACGATTCCTCTCGAAGCGCGCGTCCCGAACGTGGGAGACGGATCCGCCGAGTGACGAGAACGCTCCCCGCTCGAGTCTGCCCGAGCCGCCGAAGGCCGCACGGGGTCGCACTCGAAGTGCGCATCGCACGCGTGGGAGGGATCCGCCGAGTGACGAGAGCTCTCGGGTCGGCTCGAGTCCGCTCCAGCTCCCGACGGCGCGGACGCTCCCGCCTACGCAAGCGGCTGCTCGGGTTCTGACGGGCGCAGCGGCGCGAGTCCCGCCCTGGAACGAATCCCGCGCGTCCGAGGCGGGTGGCAAGCGCGCGGCTCGTCGATCGCGGATGCATTTCGAGACCAACGCACTAGGCTCGCCTGCATCGAAACGGTTTTCGGTTCTCCTTCGCAGTTTCTCCTGGCGTGTGTCGTGCTGGTGCTGGCCCAGGCGGTGTACGTCACGGTCGGGTTCGGCTCGGGGCTCATTGCGCTCGGGTGTCTGGCGCTCTTGCCCCTGAACCTCACCGATCTGGTGATCGCCTTGATGCTCGTGAGCTTGCCCGCCGAGATCTACGTCGTCGTGCGATCGTGGCACGCGGTCGCCTGGCGTGAAGCAGGGCGGATCTGTTTTGGCGTCGCCGTCGGCGCGCTCGCGGGCACGTATCTCTTGGTGACGAGCCCGCCGGCGTTCATGCTGCGCGTGCTCGCCGTGTTGCTGGTGCTCGCTGGCGTGGGGCTCCTCGCTTCGGCGCGCACGTTCGTCGTGCGCTGGCCGGTGTGGACCCAAGTGCCCGTGGGTTTGAGCTCGGGGGTTCTCGCCGGCATGCTCGGCGCGGGGGGCCCACCGCTCATCCTCTATTATCGCTTGGCGGGTTTGGACAAGACCGCGTTCCGCGGCAATCTCATGGCCATCTTCTTCGCGTGCACCGTGGTGCGGCTCGGCGCGGGCGCGACCAGTGGTTTGCTCACCTCGCCGCGACTCGGCACCGCCCTCGCGATTCTGCCCGCGGCCCTTTTGGGGCTGTGGCTCGGCAAACGCTGGCATGCGCGGCTGAGCGAGGCGGCCTTTCGCGCCCTCGTCAGCATCGGCCTCGTCGTGATCGGCGTTGCGCTCCTGTTCCGCTGAGCTTCGTTCCGGCGTTTACGAGCGTCGAAAATCTCGATGCCTCTCGAAATGAGGGCCGCCGCGGTGTTTGCGCGCGCATGCGTCACCGTGACAGCGCAAGCAGATCTCCTGCCGCGCACTGGCACGTGTTGACTCAGTCTCGGCGGGCGGGGGGGGCACGTTCGCTTCGGGTGATCGGCGCGCAATACGAGACCGCGCAGCGGCCAATGCTCTGGCGCGGGGCTTGCTCCGCTCCCGGTTCGTCCTTACATGCACAGGGTGCGCTGGCTCGCTGCGTCGTTCCTGCTCCTCATCGTTGCCGAGCTCTGGTTGCTCGTGCGCCTCGGCTCTTGGCTGGGCATCGGAGGCGTGCTCGCGCTCGTGCTCGTGAGCGCCGTGGGTGGCGCCTGGCTCGCGAAGCGACAGGGAGTGCGCGTGGTGCGAAGCTGGCAGCGCGCCCTGTCCGAGGGGCGGGCGCCGGACGAGGGGCTCACTTCCGGAGTGCTGGTGCTCGCGGGCGCCGTGCTGCTCCTCACGCCCGGCCTCATCTCCGACGTTTTGGGACTCGTGCTCCTCTTCCCGCCCTCGCGACGCCTCGTCGCCCACGCGCTCGAGACGCACCTCTCCGGCCACGGAATCGGTGTCCACCGAACCGTCGTGCTCCGCGTCCTGCCGCGCACCCACGCGCCGTCCCAGGGCCGCATCATCGACGTCGATGGCCGCTCCCTCGACGAGCCCTCGGGCCCCGACCGTCACTCCGGCGCCCCGTCGACACCGTGAGCTCCCCACCGTCCCAAGCATTCAGCCCGCTCCGCGAGATCCTTCCGATCCCGGTGAGCACGCGGTGCTCGTCCGTTCTGCGCTAGTGCACCGCTCATGAGGTGAGGTCAATTCCCCGAACGCAGGTTCCAGCCTATCCTGCTGCAATCGCCCCCGGAAACGTTGTTCGCACCTGATTTGCGGTGCACTAGGCATCTTCGGGGGCGAACGCCAGTTCCCCGGATCTGCAGCTCGGAACTTCGGAATGACTTGCGGCGATTCGGCGCAGCGTCTTCCGCATAGAACGAGCGCGTGAACGCGACGAGCGATGACGCGTCCCGCCGAGCAACCTGGAGCTCGAGCTCAGAGTGTGCTCGGCGGGCGTTCGCGAGCGCGTCGGCTCACTGCGCGCACGGCTTGAGGATCGTGAGGTACCAGGGCGCGGGGTTCGCGCAGGTGCTGCAGAGGAGGGCGAGAACCCAGGTGCCGGGCATGCCGGCGTTGATGCCGGTGAAGGGCTGACCGTTGGCGTCTTTGAGCTGTGAGAGCGAGAGCGACGCACCGGCGACGACGTCACCGCGCCACATGCCCTGATGGATCTCCTCGAGCTTCAAGAACTGCTGCGCGAGCTCGGCGGGGGTCTGCGTGTAGTAGGCCACCATCACCTGATCGACCGAGCGATCCGCCCACAGGCGGCCCAAGGCGTTCAACGCCTTGCGGTCGATCATGTCCTGCCAATCCACGACGATGTTGGCTTGCCCCGCAGGGACGAGCACCGACGCGATCTCGGGCGCCACCTCGGGGAGCGTCACCGTGAGCTCGGTGAGCTGGGTCGACTGCGGCGTGATCGTGACCGTTTGATTCGTGCTGTTGGGATCGAGCCGGAACGCGGCAACCATCCGCACGCCCTGGCCGATGTAGGTGCCCTCGGCGGGCATCACCGTGTAGGTGTGCATTGCCGGATTGATGTTCATCGGATCCAGGCGCGCCATGAGCTCATCGCGGGGCAACTCGCCGCCGCCCGGCACGACGAACTCGAAGATGCTCGCAGAGGACTTCTGCTTCATCGTGTAGAGCGCTGCGGCCGAGTGGACGTCTTGTGCCGAGAGCTCGTCCTTGTTCAGCTTCTCGACCATCTGCTCGTGGGTGAGGTTCCACACGATGAGCGACACCATGTCGATGGTGGCGAGGGGATCGACCTGTCGCTGGAGGAAGTCCGTCGTGAGCTGACTCCAGTCGAAGAGAAGCTCCGAATTCGGCTTCACGGGCGTGACGGACACCTCCAGCTTGCTCTGGACCCGGTAATTATTGTTCTCGTGTGCTTTGAGCAGCAGGTTGCCCATCCCGTCCATTTCGCTCAGGCACTGGCCGGGCACGGGGAAGCCGCTGCCCGTGCCCGGCATGCCGCCCGAGCCTCCCGTGCCGGTGGACGTCCCGCCCGAGCCAGGAGTACCCGCGGAGGTTCCGCCCGAGCTCGGCGTGCCCGTGGAGGTTCCGCCCGAGCCAGGCGTGCTGGGGGAGCCACCCGTGGTCCCGCCGAGGCCCGGAGACCCGCCCGACCCGAAGAATCCGCCGGTTCCTTCGGAGGTGGGAGGCTCGCCGCTGCAGCCGGCGAAGAGGAGAGGCAACACGAGCGCTGCCGTCGAGACGAGGTGCGGGGTCTTCGAGCGTACGAGAGGCATCATGGGGCTTTAGCAGAGGAGGTTCTTGGAGACGCGGAAGGTTGTCACCGTGCCGGCGGGCCGTAAAGCGTCGGGCGCCAGTCGGCGTAGCCGAGCGACGCGGTCTTGAACTCCTGGATCACCTGACCGCCCGACGTAACCTCCTGGATCGTGCCCGTGCTCGACGAGGTCACGAGCGTGTTGCCATTGGGCAGGCGCTGTGCGTCCCCGAGGGTCGGGCTGGCCGGGGGGCGGTACTCCCAGACCTTCTGGGCAGTCCAGCTCGTCTCGTCGAGCTTGTACTCGAGCACCATCGACTGGCCGCCGAAGTTGCCGTTGTTGAAGAACAGGAAGTTCCCGTTCGGCTGCAGATGGTGGCCATGGTTCACCTGCCAGGTGCCTCCAGCAACCATGAAGGACTTGCCGACCGGGTTGCTGCCGCCGAACTGCCAGAGGAGCTCGCCGGAGCGTTTGATCTTGATGAAGAGGTTCGGATTGCGATCGGAGATCGTGTACGCGTCGTCCGACGGATCGTCCGGGTTGCCGAGGTGGAAGTGGATGGCGTTGGCGTGGAAGGTGCCAGAGCCACCAAAGGCGGACTGGCCACCCGCGTAGTACTTACTGTCCAGGGTTGCGATCGTCTTCAGCATGCCGTCGGGGCTGCGCTCGATGATGTGGCTGGGGGGGTCCGTCCCCGCAGACGTCCACGAGATCACCGTGACGACGCCACCGGGTGCCACGGTGAAATCGTGGTGCCCTCCCTCGAGCCCGCTTACGCTCATCTGAACATCGAGGCCGTCCATCGACACGCGCCGCATCTGGCCCCCCGTGTTCTGCACGTTGAGAGCCATCATCCACATGTCCGTGCCTTCCCAGCTCATGTGTGCGCGGCTCGTCTGATTGGGAGCGCTGAACCACCAGACGACGTCGCCATCGGCGTCGAGGATGAACACGGGGGAGTTCCCGCCGCCGCCGCCAGGGCCGCCGAGATTGCCGACGCCGCCGCTCGTGATGATGAAGCCGCCAGCCCGTGCGCCCGCGTTGTTCGTGCTGACCTGGACGCTCGGGACGCTGTTCGCGACGGGACCGGTCTTGATCGACTGACTGTCGCTCTGGCAGCTCGTGCCGCCGCCGCTCGCGACCACGCGGAAGGTGTAATCGCGATTCCCTTTGAGGCCGAGCAACAAGGTGCGATTCCCCGATGCCTTCGGCTCGCTGACGGGGGCTTTGCCGCCGCGGTTCATCTCGTCATTCGCGGGATTGACGAGCTCGAACTCGATCTCGGCGCTTTCCACGCTGGGCAGGCCGCTGACCGACCACTCGACGATACCCACCGTGCCAATGGCGGTGCTCAGCGACGCCTTCACGTCGAACGTGCACGCGCCGGTTGGGGCCGAGCCGCCGGAGCCCGTGTCGGGCGCCCCGCCGTTCGGCGCGCCGCCGCGGGGCGGCATGTTGCCCGATCCTCCTTCCGAGGGGCCCCCCCCCCCGTTGTTGCCCTGTCCTTTCTAAACCTCTGACGCTGCCGACGAACAAAAGGGGGGAAATCACTGGGGGTCCTCGTCATTTACAAA
>QGUH01000887.1 GCA_003242355.1 Pseudomonadota bacterium | reverse complement strand
CTGAATGCCGTGGAGCTGCTCGCGAGCCTTAGGCTCTGCTCGAACGTGCCGGGACAATGGGCGGTGCAGACCGCGCTCGGCGGCTACCAGAGCATCCGCGATCTGACCTCCCCGGGCGGTCGCCTCTACGAGTCCCGAAAAGCTCTGATCGAGGCCGTGCGGGAGAGCGAGTATCTCGAGCTCACGGCGCCCCAAGGCGCCCTCTACGCCTTCGTGCGCGTCAAGTCCGAGCGCCTGAAGGACTTCGAAGACACCCGATTCGCGCTCGACCTCCTGGAGCAACAACACGTCCTGCTCGCCCCCGGAACGAGCTTCAACGTTCCCTACACCGATCACTTCCGCACGACGTTTCTGCCCGAAGCCCAGAAGCTGCGCCGCGTGTTCGAACGGATCGACGAGCTCCTCTACTCGTACGAGCACGGAGTGCCGTCCCGCCGCTCCCGCGCCCACGGCTGACACCGAAACGCGGCGCCGAGTCCCGCACCCCGCGCCTCCCGCGCCGTCGGCGAAGTTCCGAAGCACAATCCCTTGCCGTAGCGCCCGCGTTCACGGCTGTCACCGACGAGCAGCGCCGAGCCCCGCCGCTCCCGCGCCGTCGGCGAAGTTCCGAACCACAATCCCTTGCCGTGGCCCGCGCAGCGCCGAGCCCCCACCCCGCCACTCCCGACCCAACCGGGGGTTCCGAACCGGAATCGTTTCCAGACGCCCGCGCCCACGGCTGACACCGAAGCGCAGCGCCGAGCCCTCACCCCGCCACTCCTGCGCCGTCGGCGAAGTTCCGAACCACAATCCCTTGCGGTGGCCCGCGCAGCGCCGAGTCCCCGCCCCGCCACTCCCGACCAACCGGGGGTTCCGAACCGGAATCGTTTCCCGGCGCCCGCGCCCACGGCTGGCGGAGCCGGCGAGCACGACGACGGAATGAGTCTTCGTGGAGCCCGCGTTCCGCGCGTGTGGCGGAACGACTCACGCTACGGCCCGAGCGTGAGAGCAGCAGCGGGGCGCGAGTGCTACTCGGCCTCTCCCGATACGCCGAAATCGTGGTTTACGCTCGACTTCTGGCCGGCTCGGGAGAGCTCCGAAGCGCGCGCAGCGCGCTCGCAGGAGCGGCAGCGTTTACCCGCGGCCCGCGCCGAGGCGTGCGCGGGTGTACGCCCAGGATTCCCCCGCGCGTGGCGAACGCGAGCCCCAGTTTCCATCGTCGCCCGCGACTGTCCGTCTCGTCGGAACGAGCTTCGGGGTCCTTTTTGTCGGACTTCGGGTGGGAGTCTGCTAGCATCCCTGGCTCACATCGGGTCGGCGGAGCATTGGCCGGTCGGTGCTGTCCGTCCTCTAGATCGCCTGCGGGCGAACACTCGTAAAGAACGAAAGCATGAGTCTGACGAACTACGTTGTCTTCAACGACCAGAAACTGGCCCGGCGCTATGCGAATGCGCCAATTCCGATGACGACGCTGTACGAGGCGTACTTCGACGGCGCGATCGACATTCCGGGTGACATCTACGCGCTCTTGCGCCAGCGCAATCTGTACGTGAAGTACACGCTGACCAAGCGGCACCTCACCTGGGCGATCACCAACTTCGTGCCCGAGGTCGCGATCCATTCCAAGGATCAAGATCGACGGATCGTGCGCGAGCACTACGACCGCGGAAACGACTTCTTCGGCTGGTTCCTGGGCGAGCGCATGGTCTACACCTCGGCGTACTTCCAGCACGAGGGAGAGTCGCTCGAGCAAGCGCAGGACAACAAGATGCACCGCGTCTGCCAGAAGCTCCAGCTCGAGCCGGGCGAGCGCTTGCTCGACATCGGCTGCGGCTGGGGCACGCTCGCGCTCTTCGCAGCCAAGAATTACGGCGCGGATGCGACGGGAGTCACCATCGCCGAGCGCCAGACCGAGTTCGGCAACGAACGCATCCGCGCCGCCGGCCTGCAGGACCGAGCGCGCATCCTGTGCAAGGACTACCGGGACATCCCGAATCAGAAGTTCGACAAGATCTCGAGCCTCGAGATGGTCGAGCACGTGGGAGTGAAGAACCTCGTCTCGTTCTACGAGCAGGTGCGCGACCTGCTCGCGGACGACGGGTTGTTCTTCCTCCAGTGGACCGGGCTGCGCCGGGGCCTCAGGCCCGAAGACCTCATCTGGGGCCTGTTCATGAACAAGTACATCTTCCCCGGAGCGGACGCGAGCCTCTGTCCGTCGGCGATGCTGAAGGCGATGGAGAAGGCCGGCTGGGAAACGTACAGCGTCGAGAACGTGAGCATGCACTACCGGCACACGATCAAACGCTGGCACGACAACTGGCTCAGCAACAAGGATGCGGTGATCGCCGCCTACGGCGAGCGCTGGTTCCGCATCTGGCACTTCTTCCTGGCCTGGTCGACGATCATCGCCGAGCAGGGCAACGCCGCCTGCTTCCAGGTCGTGCTGAACAAGAACCTCGATTCGTTCGATCGCGGCCGCTGGATCCGAAGAAACGCCGCCGAATTGGCGCGCGCCCGCGCTCCGGAAGCCCACGCTCCCGCCCCGCTGGCCGCCGTGGCCCCCGACGTCCCCGCCCCGGCGCGAACGAACGGCAACGGCAGCCGCGACCAAAGCGGCCTGCTCGACTGAGTCGAACGCC
>QGUH01000886.1 GCA_003242355.1 Pseudomonadota bacterium | reverse complement strand
CCCCGCGAGGGGGCCCAGCCGAGAGCGCCGGCCTTCGGGGACCCGGGACGCGGGCGGGGACCTATTGCCCAGCGAAAGGACGAACATCGGCGTCGTGGAGCGGCCCGGCTCCGAGCAGGCCGTGGCCGACACGCTCGAGCACCTCGTTCAGCGAGCGAGCGGACGCTGCCTGGTGGCGCTCTTCGCCAGCAACGTACAGCGGTTGATCAAAATCGGGCAGATCGCGCAACGCGTCGGGCGCAAGGTCTGCCTGCTCGGGCGGAGCCTCGAGACGCAGGTCGCCGTGGCCACCCGCATCGGTCGCTTGGAGTGGCCGAGTGATCTGCTCGTCAATCCGGAGCAGGCGAGCAGCGTTCCGCGTGATCGGCTGCTCGTGCTCGCCGGTGGAACCCAGGCCGAACGCAACTCGGCCCTGCGGCGCATCTCGCTCGGACAGCATCCGCTGCTCACGCTCGAGGCCGGCGATACGGTGATTCTCTCGAGCCGCGCGATTCCCGGCAACGAGCGCCCGGTGATCACGATGATCAACGATCTGTTGCGCGCGGGCGTGCACGTGCACAGCCGCATCACCGACCCCGGCGTGCACACGAGCGGGCACGCCGGGCGTGGCGAGCAACGCCGCATGCTCGAGCTCGTCCGGCCGCAGTGCTTCTTGCCCGTGCACGGCACGCTCCATCACTTGTTGCGGCATGCGGAGCTCGGGCGCGAGCTCGGCGTGCAGAGCACGCTCGTGGTGGAGAACGGCACGGCCGTGATTTGCGACGGGCGCGAGCTGCTCGCCGAAATGGAGGTCGCACACGGAAAGATCGCGATCGCCTACGGCGGCGAGCGGCTGGATGCGGCCACGCTGCAAGCGCGCAACGACCTCGCGCGTTACGGCGTCGCGATCGTCGCCCTGGTCGTGGACGATCGCGACCGGCTCGCCGCGCCGCCGAAGGTGTCGACGCGCGGGATCCCGACCGTCGACGGCAATGCGCACGCGCTGCGCGCGCTAGCGCTCGAGGTGGAGCGCGCGTTCACCCTCTTTCGTGAAGGGCGGGGCGCGACGCTCGAAGAGTTCGTGCGGCGCGCCGCGCGCAAGAAGGTCGAGCACCTCACCGGCATTCGACCCGTCGTCGAAGTCCAGCTCGTTCGCCTCGACTTCGCCTGACCTCGACGCGATCGTTTTTCGGGAGGGCTGCCCACCCCGCGCCGTGCTCGGCGGCTGCGCCGCCTGCGCGCGCCGCCGCCGCCTCCCAAGCGTCATCCTCGGCGGCTGCGCCGCCTGCGGGTTCCGCGGGAGGGGCGAGGCGCGTTCGGGCGAAGCGCCGTGCGGAGCGGGCGCGTGCCTTCTCGGCTTCGACACTCGCGATGGGAGGCGTCGTCGTCATCCTCGGCGGCTGCGCCGCCTGCGGGTTCCGCGGGAGGGGCCGCGCGCGTTCAAGCGAAGCGCCGTGCGGAGCGGGCGCGTGCCTTCTCGGCTTCGACCTCCCGGTTTTTGGGCGGGGCCGTCGTTTCCAGGGAGTCGACGAGCGCGCGGGTCACCGCCGCGATGCGTTCGACCGCGTCCTCGAACGCGTGTCGATTCTTGGTGCTCGGGCGCTGCATGCCGCTCACCTTGCGCACGTACTGCAGCGCGGCCGCGTGGATCTCCTCGTCCGTCACCGGGGGCTCGAAGTTGAACAGCGGCCTGATGTTCCGGCACATGCCGCCAGTATAGACGCCGAGCGGATCGGCGGCCCGCACGGCCCTGGCGAGCAGAGCCGCTTCCCGCACGGCTCTGCCGCGCTCCCGCACGCCCTTCGAGCTCAGACCTCGCGGGCGCGGGCGCCGAGGTCGACCTGGCAGGTCAGGCACTTCTTCGGCACCTGATCCTTCAGATAGACCTCGCTGCAGGTCGGGCAGAGGCGTGCGTCGCGCTCGAATGCGATCGGTTTGTCGCTCGCGCGGCAGTTGCGCCCGGCAATCTGCAGCTCGTCCACACGGACGACCTCGCCGTCCTTGTCGTTCGGCTTGCCGAAGCGTTCGCGCTCTTTCTCGGAGAGCCCGACCACGCCCGGCACCCGTTGCTGCGCTTCGGACACGACCCAGGCGGCGGCCTTCGGCTGCTCGTCGATGCGGAACGAGACGGTCGCCTCTTTCCCGCGCACGACCAGGGTGTCGCCCTCGAGCGCGATGCGCTCGACGTCACACCACAAGATGCGCGTCAAATCGGCGCCTTTCTCGAGCGCGACGCCGGCCTCGCCGACGCGCACCTTCGCGGGCTCCGCACCGGTCTTGAACAGGGCGCCCCCGAGCGCGACGCCTCCGGCCGCGACGAGATAGGGAGCGAACGAGAGCGGGTCCTCGCGCACCCATTGCGCGTACACGCCTGCGCCGAGCGCGAGCCCACCGGCCATGCCGGTGAGCGTGGTGAGACGCGACGCATGGGTGCTTTCGGCTTCGAAGCGGCGCTCGGTGCGCTCGCGTTTCTCCGTACCCTTCTTCTTGGCCTTCTTCGTCGTCGTCATGGCTCTCGTCGTGCGCCCTCCACGCGTGGCGGCGGGCCGCTCGGCCCGAAGGCTACACCGAAATGCCGGGGAGGTCTCGACGGTCAATCGAGCAGACGTCCGAGCACCCGGATATGCGTCCCCACGCCGGCACG
>QGUH01000885.1 GCA_003242355.1 Pseudomonadota bacterium | reverse complement strand
CGTTCTGGCGGGGTGGTTCCCCCCCCCCGACGCGGCCGGCTGCGCCGCCCGGGCCCCGGGGGCGGCACCCATCCCCCGCAGGGAAGCCGCCACCCCGCCGAGGGGAGCCCACACGAGCAGTCGCGACCGCGGTTTCGGGCTCTCTTCGAGCGCCGGGGCCATGCGCGCCCACAAACGGTCGACGCGCGCCGGCGAGGTATCGACGGCAACCCAACGCGAGAGATCCCGGCGCGTGCTCATGACGTCACTCCCGCTCCAGAACGCGCCTGAGCCGCTCTTCGGCGACGGCGAGCCGCCGCTTCACCGTGGCCAAGCTCAACCCCATGTGCTCCGCGATCTCGCTGAGCTCCATGCCCTCCACTCGACGCAGCACGAGCGCGATGCGCTGCTCGGCGGGCAAGCGATCGAGCAAGGAGTAGATCCCCACGAGCTCGCTCGCGACATCGGCGGGTGCCCCCGCGGCGACCAGCCCGTCGAGATCGATCGGCTCCTTCCGTTGCAGGCCGAGTCGAGTGAGGAGCCGGTGCCGCCGCACACGCTTGCTCGCCGTCCGCACGGCGATCGACGCAATCCAGGAAGCGAACGCCTGCGGGTTCTTGAGGGTATCGAGGTGCCGGAAGGCGTGTACGAACGCGTCCTGCACGAGATCTTCCGCGTCCGCCGAGCGGGGGAGCAGGCGCTGGGCGAGACCGATCACCAGACGCGCATGGCGCCGAAACAGGGCTTCCTGTGCCCAGCGCTCGCCGGCGCGCGCCGCAACCACGAGGGCGGCGTCCGTCGGCCCTGCGCCGGACCGGGTCGGTGAGCGGGAGCCGGTTACCACGGCGCGTCATGGTGGGAGGACGGTGGACCCTGCCGGACGTTGGGCCGGAAATAAAGGCTCGGATCGAGGGCGCCCGAGTGCGTGGCCATCCGTCCTACAAATGTGCCCGCAAGGCCGCTCGGCGGCTCAAAATAAAGATCGGTCTCCTTCCTCGGCCAGCGGATGGGGCTTGGCGCCCCCGAATTCGGCGACTTGGCGCGCCGCTCGGAAAGGACTCCACGAACCGCAGGCGCTCTGCGCGGCGCGCTTCGGAGCTGCCGAGGTGAGGGCGCGCGCCGACGGTGCGCACTCATGGGGTGGATGTCCGACATCTCGGCCCGAGCGGGTTCGCCAGAGTACGAGCTTCAGGCGGGAGCGCAGTAATCGATGAACCGTTCGGGGCGCTGGACGCCAGCGCGCACGAAAAAGGCGCGCGCCTGGGCGGTGATCGCTCGCCCGCTTTCGCCGCCAATCAGCTGCCCGCGGCGGAACATGGCCGCCGAGGCGAGAAGCTCCATGTCCACGGAGCGGAGCTCGCGCTCGGCGCGTTCGAGCGCGCGCACGGCGAGCTCGCGTCGCCCCTGAATCGCGTAGCGCAGGGCGCGCGCGAAAATGGCGCACGCCGACGCCCAGCCCACCTCTTCGCGCTCGAGCGCCCGAATGTCGCGATCGAGCAGGCTCGCGGCCGTGTCGTCGTGCCCGACCTCCCGGAGGTAGGCGAGACACACCTTGGTTCGGTGGTGGACCGCCTCGACGCGCAACGCTTGCGTCCGCATCAGCAACGAACGCTCGAGCTTCGGCCACGTAGCGAGCAGGTGTTGCATGGCGCGTTCGGCGTGGCCCGAATAGAGCGCGCAATTGAGGTGCGCGAGCAGCTCGTTGTAGTGCTGCATGTGGAAGCCTTCCTGCGACCAGCGTCGCATCACGGCTTCGGTTTCGGCGATGCCGCCTTCCGGGTCGTCTTTCGACAGCGACAGCAGCGTGGAGAGGCGCACGCGAATCACGCACTCGGCGTGGAGGTTGCCGCGTTCCCGCGCGCGCTCCACGAGCTCCGGCACGCGCCGCGCGATGGCCGGGATTTCGCCCATGAAGGAGAGCGCATTGAGCTGGAACCGTTGCGCCGCATTCACCTCCCAAATCGCTCCGGGGAGATCGATGAGAATCTGCTCGGCGCGCGAGAGCAGTTCGAAGGCGGCTTTCCAGCATCCCACGAGGTATCTGCCGAGCCCGGCGGTGAAGGTCGCGAGTCCGATGGCGTGGGGATGGCCCACGCGCTCGGCGAGCTCGAGGGCGACGCGCGAGATCTCCTTCGCTTCGCGTTCGGAGCGGCTGCCGCCGGCCGCACGAAAGCCCGCTTCCATCGCGAGCGCCCGCGCGATGCGGTACGGTTCGCCGCTGTCGAGGGCCAGAAGGAGATTGCGCGTCTGGAAGTCCGCCGCGCGGATCGTGTCGACGAGCCCGAGCCCGAGCGCGACGCTCCAGCAAGCGTCGATGCGCAAGAGCTCTTCCTCCGAAATCTCGCTGACGTGGCGCTCGGTGAAATCGAGCCCGCGCATCCACGTGCGCACGCGTTGGAACAAGAAGCTGGCGAGCGCGCGTCGGGGGGTGGGGGCGAGTCGCATCCCGATGTGCGTGAGCACGTCGTCGAGCACCCGCACGCCCTCGTCGATGTGTCCGCTCACGAGCAACAGCTCGGCCGCGCGGTGCCTGAGGTTCAACGCCGTGTGCGTCGGGCCGCCGCGTGGGCCCTCGAGGAACCAGCGCGAGGCGCGCGCTGCTCGGCCCGCATGGCCAAAACCCTAACCCACCTGGCCCGGGGCGGCGG
>QGUH01000884.1 GCA_003242355.1 Pseudomonadota bacterium | reverse complement strand
CCCGCTCGCGCGGTGGCGAGCACGGCAAGAAACGACGACGCGTCTGACCGCGCGTCCGACGGCGACGCCACTCCGCCTCGCGCGGAGACAAGCCCGGCAAAAGCCGACGGGATCGACGAGGAAGCCATCGACGCCAAGGGCCGCAACGACGCACTTCTCCGGACGGTGGGGAGGCCTCACTCCGCTGCTGTACGGCTGGGCGCTCGCAACGCTCGCTTCCCTGGGGCTCGCCTATCCCTGGCTGCGGCACCGGCTCGTGCGCTTCGTGGTGACGCACACGCGCTACGGAGGCGCCCGCGCTCGCTTTCGCGCGACGGGAAGCAGTTCGCGCGTGTGCCAGGCTCTTCCCGGTCGTCGGTCTTTGGGCGGACGTCCCCCCCTGCCTGGACGTGCGCTGATCCATCGACCAGGCAGTCATTGGCCTAGGGACGGACGTCCACGCCCCTCCGTGGACGTGCCGCTCGTCGACTTCAATCCGGCTCTTCCGGACCCTTGGGGCGGAGGTCGAAGGTGCGGTTTTCGAGGTCGATGACGAGCTCGAGCTCTTGGGTGGACGCGCGGCGCGCGAGAATCGCGACGAGGCGGACGCGGCGGCCGTCGTCGTCGTACACCTCGTTGATTTTCACGAGGCGCACGCGCGGCTCGTAGAGGCGAATGTTCTCCTCGAGCTCCTGGCTCAAACGCGTCACGGCCTCCTCGGGGGTGCGGAAGGCCATGTCGCTCAGGCCGAACGAATCGAGAAAATAGCCGCAGCCGCGCTTGGTGGAGAGCACGAAGCCCAGATTTCGCCGGATGTCTTCGTCTTCGTCCGGCCTGGCACCCATGAAGTGTTTGTACAGAAACATTCAGAACCCTTTGCGCGGCACGCGTGCTCGCGAGATACCGACGCGCTCGAGCGTCCGTCCGCGTGTCGGGCCGAGCCCGCTCCCGAGCTCGAGCGTCCATCCGGGTATCCGTGCGCTCATCCGCTCGAGCGTCCCTCCAGGTATCGACGCGGGCGCGCCCATGCAATCGAGCGCCTGTACGAATCTCGACCAGAGCGTGTTCCCGCCATCGAGCGTCCATCCGAGTATCGGCCCGAGCCCGCTCCCGAGCTCGAGCGTCCGTCCGGGTACCCGTGCGCTCATCCGCTCGAGCGTCCCTCCAGGTATCGACGCGAGCGCGCTCATGCGAACACCGCGCCCCTGCGGATGCTGGGCGTGCTCGGGCGGCCGGTGATGCCGCGGTAGAGCACGGTCGTGTGGCGTACTTCGCGGGGGCCGCGGAGGCGGTTGTATCCGAGAAAGCTCTTGTCCTCGGCGTGCGGGTCGTCGACGTACGCGAAGCTCGAGTGCCAGAGCACGATCAAGCGCACGGTGAGCGCCAGGGAGAACGGCGCGAGCAACGGCAGAAACCGCGTCTCGAGCCGCTCGCGCACGATGTCCGCCTGCTCCCGCCCGCTGAGGTCGACCTCGTCCTCCGCAATCAGGTCCACGACGAACCCGGGGCTCTCGGCCACGTAGCTGCGCCCGAGGATGCCGGAGCCGTCGAGCCGCGAGTCGCCCGTGCGGCAAGCATGGCTGTCCGTCGCGTTCTCGAACCGGCTGCGGCGCACGCGCACGCGAAACTCGGGAAAGTAGAGCTGCGTCACCCAATGCAGCGTGCTCAACGAGCCCGGCCCCGCCATGCGGAAGAACGTCTTGAGCACGGCGCGGAAGTCGCCGAACACGCCGCCCGTGGGCGGGGCAGCCGCGCCGGGCTCACCGGGCGCCGCGTCGGGATGCGTCTCGCCGACCTCCGGATAGATGGCGCGGACGAAGTTTTCGATGAGCTGGTGATCGAAGAAGCGCAAAAAGTCGTAGAAGCGCGCCGGATCGGGGCTGCGCTCCGCCACGTGATAGAAGTAGCTCGGCAAGAGCGTGTTGTCGCCGAGCAAACCGAGGTGCACGGTGACGATCGCCGTGCGCACGGGCCGCTGTCGGAAGCGCACGGCCTGCACGATGGACGGCGATCGGCCGTAGAGCGCGCCCTCGAACAGGATCTCGTCCCGCGAGTAGCCGAGCTCCGCGAGCACGTCGAGCAACGGCCCGAGGTCGAAGCGCTGCGCCTCGCGCATGATCCGCACTTCGATGGCGCTCGCCGCTCCTTCCACGCCCGCTGCGCCGTCACCGAGCATCAGCCCTCCATGAACCCCGCGAGGTCGATGCGCGAGTACTGGACCAGCGCGCGCCACACCGGCGTTTCCCGCGCCTGCGCTTCATCGGCCAAAATGGCGGCATACTTGCTCTCGAGCGCCGCGTAGCGCGCGAACAGGTCGGGGAAATGGGCGCGCGGATCGAACGCCTCGATCGCGCCCGCGATGTCCTCGGCGAGCACCGCTGCCCGCTGAAATTGCCGTTTGTCGACCAGGGCCGCGAACGCCTCGAGCTTCCGGCACAGCTCGAGGAACGGGGGCGCGACGAAGAGCTCCATGCGCACGAGCCCGTCTTTGGGGCGCACGGTGCTCACGGGGATTGCGCTCGGCACCGACGCAGGAACGCTCTCGGCGGGCGCCGTCGGCGGCGTCGGGGGGGCCGGCGGGGCGGCAGCGCTGAGGCCGCCCCCCATGCGCCGGCGCGGGAGGAGTGGGGCGGGGGGACTCGCCCGTG
>QGUH01000054.1 GCA_003242355.1 Pseudomonadota bacterium | reverse complement strand
CGCCACCACCGTCCATGCCGGCGCCGCCGCCTTCACCGCCGCCGGGCATGCCCGTCGGGATGAAACGGATGTTGTCGATGACGACGTTGATCATGTAGTTCATCGACGTCGTGCCGCCGGTGCCGGGGTCCATGCCCGCGGTGCCGCCGGACTCGGCTCCGCCGCCTCCGTTACCGGCTTCCGTTCCGCCACCGCCAGCGTCGCCACCGCCGGAGCCGCCGATTCCACCGTTGCCTCCGTCCACGGGGGGGGCCGCGCCGGCATCCCCGCCGGCACCGCCCTCGCCGCTCGGCATCGCCGGCGGGGGCCACGTCACCTCCCACTGCAAGCCCAGCACCTCGGCGGGATTCACGCCGGCTTGCGGCTTGCCGTTCATGAGCTGATCCCAGGTGATGCTAACCTTCGTGGGCTGGGCAGTGACCGGGTGGTTGAATCCCGGGTTCACGCAGTCGCTCCAGGGCTGCGCCGGATCGGTCGGCTCGCAGTAGTCGTGATCCTTGTTCTCGTCGTACACGTTCGCCGACGTCTGCACGAGGAAGCGGAGCTCGCCCGATGGGCCGGGGTTCCCGCTCACTTCGAACTCGACACCCGCGAACTGCGAGGCGTCGAGCTCGCAGTCGAACCAGATACCGAAGCCGGAGTACGTCCCGATCTCGCCCGAGATCGTCCACACGCCGTTTGCGACCATGGACATGGGTATCGGATCCGAGCCCGAAGTCGGGTAGGAGAACGTGCCACCGATGTAGCCATCGTTCTTGAACTGGCCCTTGCCCGAATCGGCCGTGGCGTCCCAGTTCGTGTCGAAGTCCGTGATGAGGTCGGCCTTGACGACCACGGGCGTGCAGGCGTTCGAGGTGCCGCCGCCGGTGCCGCCGCCGGCAACGTTCATGTCGCCAGCGCTTCCCGCGGTGACCTCGCCGCCGGTGCCGCCGCCGCCGGTGCCGCCCATCGTGGAATCGCCGCCCTGAGCCATTCCGCCCTGAGCCATCGTCCCGCCGCTGCCGGAGCCACCCGGAGTGCCTCCTTGTCCCGGCGTGCCGCCGCTTCCCGGAGCGGGATCTCCTCCGGGGTCGCCTCCCGAGCACGCCACTGCGAACAACGCTCCGCCGAGCAGGGCAGCCGCACTCAAGCTTCCAATGGTCTTCGCGCTAGGACGTCGCATCAGGGAAATACCTCCACAAGCATACAAGGCGGCGGAGACCCGCCTGGCTGGCCAACAGCCGGTGTCTTCCGGTCTCCGCAGGCGCGACCGTACGCGAGGCCGGAGCGGCATGTCTAGGGGTAACGTGGCCGCGGGCCGAGAAGGCACGCACAAATTTGCGCGGTATTTTTGGGGTCTCCAGACCCCGTTTCATCCGGTAATTGCCAAAAATAGGAGAAATACCGGGACTTGGCGCCGCGCGACCGAACGTTGAGCCGGCGTGCGCGGGTAGGCGTTCACTTGACGGTGAAGCTCTTCGAAACGCGGACCGGATTGCCCGTGAACGGCGGCACCTTCGCTTTCCGGAACACCGACGCGACGCATCCGCCCACCGACGTGCCCGCGAACGGCGGATCGCTGACGACGGCGGACGTCACGCGTCCGCTGTTCGCGAACGTGAGCGTGACCTTGCCGGTTCCCGTCGGGCCTCCGGGCTTCTTGCAGCTCCGCGCCTGATTGGCCGCGTTGCTCAACGCTGCAACGGCCGCATTGCGATTGAACGGCTGTGTTGCCTTGGGCTCCGCCTCCTTGGTGCTCTTGCTCGTGACCTTCTTGGTCTCGCGCTTGCTACTCGAGACCTTCTTCTCGGAGGCTGTCTTCTTGTCGTCCTTGTCGTCGTCCGCCTTCTCGTCTCGTTCCTTCGCGTCTTCCGTGGCAGCGGCTTCGCCGCTCTCCTCGGATTTTTCGCTGGACGGCGCCTCCGCCTTTTCGGCTTCGGCTGGCGCGGCGGCCTTCGTCTCTTCTTCTTTCTTGTCGGCTGCGTCCGCCGCTTCACCCTTGTCTGCCTTTTCGGCGCCCTCGGCCGCTGCCGCGGTCGCTTCCTTGCCGTCGTCCCCGCCGAGCGCCGCACCGATGCTCACGCCTACCAGCAAGACGAGCGCGAGGCCGCCACCCAGGATGCCGAGGAGCGCCTTCTTGCTGAGCGCGACCGTTCCAGGAGGCGGCGCGCTCGCGACGGCCTCGACCGGTCGCGGTGGTGGCTCGGGCGGCGGCGGAGCGGAGATCAACCGCTGATTGTCCGCCAGCGTGAAGAGCGGGTTGCCTCCGCCCAAACCGGCAATGCCGCTCGACATCCCGAACGGGTCGTCGTTCAACGTCCGCTCGGGCCGTGGCGCGGGGTTCGAGCTCTGTGCGGCCTTCAGCGCGTCGAGCGAGAAGAGCACGGAGTTTTCGTTGCGCGCGCCGGTCGGGCGATCGTCGTAGGGGGTGCTCCCGGCCTGCGGGAGCGACGGCAGGCTGACCGGGATGTCGACCTCGGCGCCTGCGCTCTCCACGCCGGCGAACAAGTCGTTGCCTTGCGCACGCGCTCCGGCGACGCGAGCAGCCGCGCGCGCGCCTCCTTCCCTGTTTCCTGCCCCGCGTTGGGGGGCCGGCGTGATTTCGCCCGCCGGAGACCGACTCGGGCGTCCGCTCGCCGGAACATCGCCGCCGGTGGAGAGCCGCGCCTCACCGGCGGGGTTGGGGGCGGGAGTGCCGTTCGCGCCGGGGCTCGGCGTGGCAGCATCGGATGGTTCTCCCGAAAATGCGAACGGGGAAGGGGAGGACGCTGCGGCCGTAGCCGGAGCATCGGCGGAGGAAACGACGGACGCTTCGGCGGCTTCGCTCGCCGGGTGCGGGCCCGAGCCGATGAGCATCGCGAGCTCGGCGCACTCGAGAATCGGCACCCAGTCCGGCATGCCCTCTTTCCAGACATAGGCATCCGCCGTGATGGCGCCGCTCTTCCAGCCATCGACCAGCTCCTGGGTCGACATGGTGCGCTGATCGGTGTCGCTCAGGTTCACCGACCACTCGGTGTCGCGCTGTGCGCCTTCGGCGTTTCCCGATGCGTTCGAAGCGTGTGCAGCCGCGTCGGAAGCGTCCGCCGCCTTCTGACCATCGACGACGATCGGGGTGCCACACCCCTTGCAGCGGATCTTGACCTTTCGGCCGACGACCTTGTCGTCAGCGATCGTATACTTCGCTCCGCACGACTCACACGTTATCTTCATCGTTCCTCCCGGTCGCGTGGCGTCGAAGCGAACCAGCGGGTGCCGGGGCCGTCTGCCGCCCTTCGACTCGCAAATGAAACCGGAGACGTCGCGACCTTAGCAAAAACCTTCGCCGTTGGGGGCGGATCCCGCGTGGCTGAACGACCTGCCTGGTCGACGACGGCCGCTCCCCACGGAAATGCAGCCCAGCCATCAATTGACGGGCACGAGGGCGGCGCCGCAGTTCCCGCAGAACTGGCTGTCCGGGGCGAATTGCACCCCACAGAGGGGGCAGATTTTGCGGACACCCCGCTTTCGACGGCGCCCCTGGGCGAACACGGCGGCGGGGACGAGCGGCTCACCGTCGCGCGGACAGGTGGCGACCCCGGGATCGTACCCCTGCTCGCATACCGGACAGATCCCTCCCTGAGGTCCGAACGTCGTCGCGGGTACGAGGTCCACCAGCCGGTTTCCATCCGAAGCGCAGAATCGCGTACCCGGAGGGTACTCTTCGCGACACGTCGGACAGACACGGGGCAGACCCTCGCGCGGCTTCGACTCCACCTTCGGCTCGGGCAAAGGAGCGGTGGCCACCGGTGCCCTGCGTTGCGCGCGTTTTCGGGCGCGTCGCACGAGCCACAGACCGATGAGCCCCGAAGCCAACGAGAGTGCTCCGATGATCGCGACGACGCGGGTTCGCCGAGGAGTCGTGTCGTCGAGCGCGACGCTCGATCGCGCGCCGAGCGAGCTTGACGCGATGCGCGTCACGGCGGCGTCGGCAGACTCGCCCTGCGCGTCGAACTCGCCCTTTTCCAAGAGCGCCTCGTATCGCTCCTTGGAAGCAATCTCGACGAGCACGTCGACCCAACGATCCCCTACGCTCGCTCGCAATCGCACCTCGGACTCCGGGGCGTCCTCCGCGACGCGCACGCGCCCCCCGCGTTCGACGACGACGTGGGCCGAACGCTCGAGCGCCCGAAACACCGGGGCGACTTTGACCGGACATCCCGACGCATCCACGACCGTGGCTCGGAAAGTAAACGTCTCGCCGGGCCGCATCAGCTTGCGTTTGGGACGTACCTCGAGCCGCTCGGGGAGCCCCACGCGTGCGCAGCGCGGCTGCTGGACCGGAGGTGGCGCGGAGGAAGCGCTGGGCGGCGTCGCTTCGGCGGGAACTCGCGTGAAGGTTCGGGTCCGGCGTACGCTCGCCGTGCAATTCTGCCCCCGAATCACGAACTGGTACTGGCCGGTTTCGTCGAAGGCGATGCGATCGTCCGTCGCCGTGATCGTCGTCACCACGGTCGCTTGCCGCGAATCGCCGGGCGGTGTCTTGCACACCGTCCGCCAGCTTCGCGCACCGTTCGAGTGCGACGTGGGGCCCAGACCTGGGTACTGCTCCCAGCATTCCCGCGTGGAGTACGGGCGCCCGAATCCTTCGAAGTGAAGCTCGCCTCCACGAGACGAAACGACGACGCTGGCCGAGGGTTCGTCGCCGCCACTCGGACGAGGGCCGCACGCAGGGCCCCAGTCACCGATGTTCCAGATGCTGCGAAGCGGCGTTGCCGACCAGCGACCCTCGAGCCCTTCGTCGGCTTGCGCGGGCGTCGGGGTGAGGACGAGCGCGAGCGCGCTCACGAAAATGCGAACGCATCGCGACCCACTCCGCACTGCGCGCGAGGTCCGCGTGTGTGCACCCATCATGCGCGCTTTCTCCACGCGAGTGTGGGCGAAACCTTCGTTGACATCGGATTTTGGCTGGTGCTAGCGTGAGCCGCGCTACCCTTCGGCATTTTCACAGGTTTTTGGCTTACGAGAAAGGGTCCTGCGGCATGAGGACGGTCTTGACCGGACGTCGGGTTTCGGCCTGGGGAGGGGCGGTCGGAGTGCTCGCTACGCTCTCGCTGTTCGCTCCCGAAGCAGGGGCGCAGGTGCCCGTCGAACACCGCGTTCCCGAAAGCAACGGCGCGGGCATGGACACGCACCTGTTCCGCCCTGCCGTGGACTCGAAGGGTTTCTTCTCGGTCAACGGGACCGACATCCTCGGCAATGGCGACGTCAGCTTCGGCCTGATCCTCGACTACGGCCGCAATCTGCTGCGAACGCGCGCGAGCCGCGTCCCGCTCGCGGCCAATCCCGATCCGATGAATCCGGACGGGACCTGCGAGAACGAAAATTGCGAGATCCTCGACGGGCAAACCGGCTCGGGCGTGCCGGCGCTCGTCGAAAACTCGTTCCAAGGAACGTTCGGTTTCAACTACGGAGTCGCCAACATCGGTGTCGTCGGGATCTCCATCCCCGTGATCCTGATGACGGGCGACCACGCGTACCAGATAGGTCCTACGGGAGATCTGTACAACTCCCAAAGGCTCGACGCGCAGAAGATCGCGGGCATCAACGTCCACGGCAAGCTCCGCCTCACGCGCGTCGATCGCGGCATCGGCGTTGCCGCGGTCGTGCAGGCCGGCATTCCGTTCGGCGATGCGCCGCGCGCTCTCGGCGCGGACCCGGGCTTCTGGTACTGGCCCTCGCTCGTCGTCGAGAATCACTTCGGGTCGATGCGCCGCTTCCACGTCGGCCTCAACGTCGGCTATCGCGGGCACACCGGCAAAAATCCACGATTCGGCGACGACCTGACGGGGCAGCCGCAGCTCGAGGAAGGTCGGTTCGAGTACGGCAATCTCGCCACTTTCGGCCTCGGTCTCTCCTACCGGGTGCTCGATGCGCTCGACATCGTCGCGGAGGGGTACGGGTCGTACCTGCTCGACGGCGACGCAGCGGAGAAGCAGAAGCTTTCTCAGGAGTACATCGGCGGCATCAAGCTGTTCATCGAGCAGAACAGCTACCTGATGATGGGCGGCGGCAGCCGCATTCACTCCCGCGGGTTCGAGGCCGCGGACGTCCGACTCGTGCTCGGCTTCGTCTTCGAGCCGTCCATCGGAGACCGTGACGGCGACGGTTACAAGGACGACCAAGATCAGTGCCCCGACGAGCCCGAGGATTTCGACGGGTTCCAGGACGGCGACGGGTGTCCCGACCCCGACAACGACAACGACGGCATCCTCGACGTCGACGACCGCTGCCCGAACGTTCCCGAGGATCGCGACGGCGATCGCGACGAGGACGGCTGCCCCGAGGGCGATCGGGACGGAGACCGGGACGGCGACGGCATTCCCGACTCGAAGGACAAGTGCCCCGACGTCCCCGAGGACAAGGACGGGTTCGAGGATCAGGACGGGTGCCCCGATCCGGACAACGACAAGGACGGCATCCCCGACGTCGAAGATCAGTGCCCGAACGATCCGGAGGACTTCGACCGCTTCGAGGACGAGGACGGCTGCCCCGAGCCGGACAACGACCGCGATCGCATTCCGGACGTGAGGGACCGTTGCCCGAACGAACCGGAGACGTACAACGGCTTCCAGGACGAAGACGGGTGCCCCGACAAGGGCAAGGTCATCATCGAGGGCAGCGACATCTTGATCCTCGAGAAAGTGCAGTTCGAAACCGGCAGCGCGAAGATCCTGCCCGAGTCGAATGCAATCCTCGACGCCGTCGCGGCCACGCTGAAGGGCCACCCGGAGTTCTTGATCGTCGAGGTCGCCGGCCACGCCGACGAGCGCGCGAGCGACGAGTACAACCTCAACCTCACGCGGGCGCGCGCGGCCAGCGTGGTGCAGGCCCTCCGGGCTCGCGGCATCAGCGCGAGCCGGCTCATCTCCCAGGGCTATGGCGAGTATTGTCCCATCGACGAGGCGTCGAATCCCATTGCGTGGGAGAAGAACCGCCGCGTCGAGTTCAAGGTCGTCCGCACCGAAGAGGGCGACACGGGCGTCAAGCGCGGCTGCGAGCGCGCCCGGGCGATGGGCATCTACCCGCCGAAGCCCCCGGGTAACTGAGCCGCGAGCGCTGCCTCTCTCGAACGCCGATCGGCTCCCCCCGATCGGCGTTCGAGTATCGGGCTCGAGCAGCGTTGCGGCGCCGCGTCCGAGCCAACCGCGAGCGAGGAACGAGTGGAAGTGCGGCGAAGAATGCCGGAGACACCGCCACGCAGCGCGCTCGGTTCGGGAGGAGCACCACGGCGTTCACCTCGACCGGGGGCGTGCGGCGCCCCGCGCCGATGCTCGAACGCCGATCGCCGAAGGGGATCGGGGGTTCGAGGGACGAATGGTGTGTTTTTCAGCCCGTCGCGCGGACGACGTGCCAGTGCTTCTTGCCGCGGCGAACGAGGAGCAACTCGCCGTAGAGCAGCGAGTCGCGGGTAACGACCGTCTCGAGCGCGGCGCGTTCGCCGTTGACGAGGATGGCGCCCGACGCGAGCAGCTCGCGCGCCTCGCGTTTGCTCTTGGTCACCTCGGCGGAGACGAGCACGTCCACGAGCGGGACACCCGCCGCGAGGGACGTCGCGGGAAGCACCGCCGAGGGCGCGTTTTCGAACGCTTCCTCGAGGGCCTGCCGCGGGAGCTTGCGAACGTCTCCCGAGAAGAGCGCTTCGGTCGTCGCTTCGGCCTGAGCGCGCGCCGTCGGCCCGTGCACGATTTCGGTGACGTGCGCGGCGAGGGTGCGCTGGGCGACGCGCTTGCCGGGATCGCGCGCCTGCTCCTCACGGAGCTCGCGGACGCGCTCGGGCTCGAGAAACGTGAACGTGAGCAGGTAGCGCTCGACGTCGGCGTCGGCGCTGTTCAGCCAGAACTGATAGAAGGCGTAGGGTGACGTGCGATCCGCCGTCAGCCACACCGCGCCGGATTCCGTCTTGCCGAACTTGCCACCGTCGGCCTTGGTGAGCAGGGGCGAGGTGAGCCCGAACACCTCCGCGCGGCGCGTCCGGCGCACGAGGTCGACGCCCGCCACGATGTTGCCCCACTGATCGGACCCTGCGACCTGGAGCGTGACGCCCCGCGTGTCGAACAGGTGCCGGAAGTCCATCGCCTGGAGCAAGAGATAGCTGAACTCGGTGTAGCTGATCCCTTGCTCTCGGTTCTCGAGTCGCTCCCGCACCGAGTCCTTCTGGATCATCATGTTGACCGAGAAGTGCTTGCCGACGTCGCGGAGGACTTCGAGGAACGTGAGTGGGGCGAGCCAGTCCGCGTTGTTCACGACGGAGGCTGCGTACGACCCCGAGAAATCGAGCACGCGTTCGAAGATCGGGCGCAGCGCCTCCACGTTCGCGGCGACTTCTTCGCGCGAGAGGAACGGGCGCTCCGCGCTCTTGCCCGAGGGATCGCCGATCAAGGCGGTCGCGCCGCCGAGCAACGCGACGGGTCGGTGCCCGGCTCGCTGAAAGCGCGCGAGCACGAGGAGCGGCACGAGGTGCCCGACGGTGAGTGAAGGTGCCGTCGGATCGAAGCCGCAGTAGAGCGAGCGCGACGTGGCGAGGTGCTCACGGAGCCCCTCCGGGTTCGTCTGCTGGTAGCAGAGATTGCGCCGCTCGAGGTCGGAGAGAATGTCCGTCATCCCGTCTCTGGAGAGACAAACGGTTTGGGAACGCGCCGAAGGCCGCGGAAAAGAGCGCCGGGCAGTGTGCCCGCGTGGGCGAGGGCCGCGCGGGTCGCCCCTCACGCGCATGCCCGGCTCGGTGAAAGCGCGCGGGCCGGAACCGCGCGGAGCGGTGCCGGCCCGCGGCAGTCGGGCCTCACAGGCCCTTGCCGATCATGTACGTGAGCAGGTCGACGCAGCGGTTCGAGTAGCCCCACTCGTTGTCGTACCAGCTCACGAGCTTGAAGAAGTTGCTGTTGAGCTCGATCGACGAGCCCGCGTCGTAGATGCTCGACCGAGGATCGTGGATGAAGTCGGCGGAGACGACCTGATCCTCGGTGTAGCCGAGAATGCCCTTGAGGTAGCTCTCGCTCGCCGCCTTCATCGCGGCGTTGATTTCCTTGAGGCTCGTCGCCTTCTCGGTCTTGAAGGTGAGGTCCACCACCGACACCGTCGGCGTGGGCACGCGGAACGCCATGCCGGTGAGCTTGCCCTTCACCTGCGGCAGAACGAGGCCGACCGCCTTCGCGGCACCCGTCGACGACGGGATGATGTTGATGGCCGCGCTGCGCCCGCCCTTCCAGTCCTTCTTCGACGGGCCGTCCACGGTTTTCTGCGTGGCCGTGTAGGCGTGCACCGTCGTCATCAGGCCCTCGGTCAAGCCGAAGCCTTCCTTGAGCAACACGTGCACGACCGGCGCGAGGCAGTTGGTGGTGCAGCTCGCGTTCGAGATGACGTGATGCTTGGCCGGGTCGTAGCTCTCGTGGTTCACGCCCATCACGATCGTGATGTCCTCGTTCTTGCCCGGAGCCGAGATCACGACCTTCTTCGCGCCGGCAGCGATGTGGCCGCTCGCCTTCTCCTTGTCGACGAACAGGCCGGTGCACTCCAGTACGACATCGACGCCGAGGTCCTTCCAGGGGAGCTCCGCCGGCGTCTTGGCGCTGACGACGCGGATTTCCTTGCCGTCGATCACCAAGACGTCCGGATCCGAGCGGTCCGCCGACGACTTCTTCGAGTCGACGCTGCCCTCGAACTTGCCCTGCGTGGAATCGTACTTGAGGAGGTACGCCAGATTGTCCGCCGGCACGATGTCGCCGACCGCGACGACGTCGATGTCCTTCCCGAAGCGCCCCTGGGTGTAGAGGGCGCGGAAGACCAATCGACCGATTCTTCCAAACCCGTTGATCGCAATCCGAGTCGCCATTTCCTAATCGTCCGTTCGCTCCATGCGTCCGGCACCGCGCCGGGCGGGCGTGCGTTGTCTAGCACACATGGGGTGCCGTTGGCGCAATGCTCATTGCGGCAATTTCCAGGACAGCGGGCCGCGCGCGAGCGCGTTCGCCGTCGCTGCACGGGTCGCGGTGAGCACGGCACCCGAGACAGCGACCGCGAGCACGGGCCACGGAGCGGTGCCGACGACGCGTCCCGCATCGAGATCGACGACCAGGGGGCTCACGTGGACCATGGGGCCGGTCGCCGTCACGTCCGCGAAACGCTCCAATTTACCTGGAAGCGCGCGCAGGTCTTTGGCGTCCGCGTCGAACAGGAACAGGTCCTGCCCTCGACGGACGAGCGCGCGGGCTCCTCGCCGACCGAGCACCTGATCGCGCGGCTCGAGCCAGTGAAGCTCTTGCTGCTCCGTGTCGAAGAGCACGGTGTTGGGGCCCGGATAGAGCGGCACGAGCCGTTCGGGCGGACGCGCCGGCTCGTCCAGAGCGAGATCCGCAACGTCGATGT
>QGUH01000883.1 GCA_003242355.1 Pseudomonadota bacterium | reverse complement strand
GGTGGATTGGTTTGGGTTGGTTTATCCGGCGGGGCCCCCTTTCGTTATCTGGTCCCTTTCGAACAGGCTCGAGTCGAGCAAGAGTTGCGTGGTCCCGACGAGTGCCGAGCCTGCGGCGAGCTCGAGCGCCGCGCCCACGCCCCGCGCGAAGAACAGCTCGGTGCGCTGCTCGAAGAAGCCGAGATAGCCCACGCCGATTCCGGGCACGAGCAGACCGCCGGCGAGCGTGTCGCGGCGATGGTCGTAGGCCACGGTCGCTTCGCCGCGGAGCGGGTTGCCGTGGCCGATGTAGATGCCGAAGCCGACGCGCGCGAGCAGAGCGTCCGCGGGGTCGTCCTCGAGACCCGCGTAGCGGTACCAGTGTCGGGCGTAACCGAGCGACGCTTCGGCGAACGAGCCGCGCAGCGTTCTCGCGAACGAGGCGAGCTCCAGCCTGCCCGCGAGGGAGAGCTCGAGCGTGGTGAGCGAGAAGCGATCGGTATCGTAGGCGTGGTCGGCAACACCGAGGACGACGTCGAGCGCCGTTCCGGAGCCGGTGGGTTCTGCGGCAGTCGCTCCGATGAGGCGCCGTCCCACGTCGAGCGCGTAGCGGCGATTCGGGGCGTCCACGGCGATGTCGAACGTCGGCGAGAGCCAGAGCGGTCCGGCATCGACCGTGAACCCATGCGACACGAAGACGTCGTGCGGAAAGCGCGGATCGTGGACGACTCGAATGCCCGTTGCGATTGCGAGCCGCGGACGAACACCGGTGGGAGCGCCCGTACCGCCATCGGGGGCGAGCACGCCGTAGACGTCGGCGAGCCACGTGATGCCGAACATCCCGGCTCCGCCCACGGCGCCCGCCGCGAGCGGCGCGACGAAATAACGAGAGGCGCCGGTCAGCGCGAGCCCGGAGAGGGACACGACCAGCGCGCCGAGCCCCACCCCTTCGAACAGCAAGAGACGCCCCGCCGTATCGCGCTCTCCGAGCACCCAATGTCCCGAGCCATGCACGAGCAGACCCGGAACGAGGCTCGCACCCGCTGCAAGCGCGCGCCGCGTGCTGGTCACGGCCAAAACGTCCGTTTCCGTGCGTCGCTCTTCGATTTGCGTCGCTTTCGCTGCCGGGCGCGCCGCCTCGGTTTCCGTCGCGGCCCCCTCCGAGCGCGTCTTTTGCGGATCCGTCGCGTCCGTCTTCGAGCGCGCCGCCTCGGTTTTCGTCGCTTTCGCGTCCGCTTTCGGCGCCGGCACGTCGCTTCGTGAGGGCCTTACCGCGCTCTCCGGAGCGGGGGTGGGAGCCAGCGTTCTCGTGGGCTCGGCGTGCGCACCGAGAGGCAGCGCGAGACAGAGGACCAACGACGGGGCCGTGCGCGGCAGCAGCGAAGGAGCTCCGGTTCTCGAGGGGACCGTGCGAAGGAGTAAGATCCCCAGCGCCGAACCGCAAGACGACAAATCGCGCTCGCCCGGAGGGATACCTGAGTGGCGCCCCGTCGGTATGCTCGACCACTGGCAGGGGCAAAGGTCTCATCCGGGAGCGCCCGAAGCACCGCCACCCCACGACGGGCGCCACCCGCAAGCCTGCGGAAGCGCGTTTTCGAGCTCGTGCCGCGCATCCCGCGGGCACGCTCTGCGCCTCGCGAGGAAGTCCACGTGCGGCCACTGGACGCGAGGCAAGGCATCGAGCGATGCGAACACCGAAGGGGGCGCAAACGGTGTGCGTTCGATCTGCCGCGAAGTAGAGGCGGCTCGCGCGAAAAGCGGGCGAGGGGGCCAACGCAGTCGAGCTCAAACCATCTGGATGCATCGCATGCGCCCGTCGTGCTCGCCGGCACGCTGCGCGGTTCGCACGCCCAAGGGCTTTCTTCACTCGTCCGTGCTCCGCCTGCCTCGGGCACGGCCTCTTGGGCATCACTCGAGTCGCTCGGCGGCGACCGTCCCACCCGAACCTTGACGGCATCGTTCTCGTCCCGCATCGCAAGCGTCGTCGTGCCAGCGCTGGACGCTTCTCGAGGAGGGGGGACGGCGCTGACCGTGTCCGCGCGCGAATGCCGCGTCCCGAATGAAACCGTTGGCCGGACCCCCCGGGAGGACTACGGGGAAGCAGGGATTGGGGCGCCGCCGGCGCGCATGGAAGGGCTCGGAGGTCGGGTTTTCGTCGGTTGATCGGCCGGACACCGTGTCGATTGAATTTGATTTTCATCATCAGGTCTGCGTGTTAGGCAGGCGGCGGCGCCTGCCGGCCAGGCGCTCCCCGTTTTCGATGCGCCGTTCCGTTGCTCTGACCTCCCTTTCTCTCCTTGGTGCCGCCGCCTTCGTTTCCGAGGGTGCTCTGGCCGAAAAGCCGCAAGCCGAGGTGACGGTCGTCGTCGAGGTGGGCGGCCTCCACGAGGCGCCGTCCGAAGCCGTGCCGCCCACGGCGAGCGTGCCAGAAGGCGAGGCGCTGGCGGAGCCACGCGGCGACGCGCCCTTGGAGTCGGAGAGCGAGGCGCCAGCGGAGCCCGAGGCGCCGATCGAGATCACCGTCGTGGGAACGCGCCTCGCGCAAACGCCTGGCTCGGCCCACGTGATCCGCTCTCGCGCGCTCGAGCGGTTCGAGTACGACGACCCCCAGGCCGTGCTGCAGGCGGTGCCGGGCGCGGTCGCGGCCGGG
>QGUH01000053.1 GCA_003242355.1 Pseudomonadota bacterium | reverse complement strand
GTGCAGCAGGCGAAGGTGCCGCCGCTGCGCAAGTTCAACCCGGCGGTCCCTCCCGAGCTCGAGGCCGTCGTGCATCGCGCGCTGGCTGCGGACCCTGCGCAGCGCTACCAGAGCGCGCGCGACCTCGGGCGCGATCTGAACAAGATGCTGTTCCACATCGGGCGCGAGGTTTCGAGCTTCGATATCGCGCAGCTCGTGCTTCCGATTTGGCGAGAGCGCAACGAGAAGCGGGCGCGTCCGGTCTCGAACCGGCAATCGATCATCGGCACGTTGATCGACGAGGCGCTGATCGAGTTCACGTCGCTCCAAGATCGCGAGCGCCGGAGCATGCTCTCGAACCCCGGCGCCATGCCGCTTTCGGTCGGCGCTTTCGACGGGCAGAACTGGGCGAAGGACTTGGGCCTCAGTCTACCCGCGCCCACGCGCATCGACGTTGCGCCTCACGGCATCGAGGTCGGCAATCTGGCGTCGCTGGAGGACGATCCGATTTCCGCACCACCGCCGCCGGGCGCCGCGCACCGAGCCCCGACGACGGATTCTTCCCTGCCGCCGTCTTCGGCTCCAGGGCTCTCGTCCGCGATGACCCGCACGAGCCGGGGCGCTGTCATCGGGCTCGCGGTTGCCCTCGGGCTGCTCGTCACCGCCGTCGTGATCTACCTCGCTGGCTGACCCCCGTTCGAACGGGAGCGCCGGCGCTCGGCGAGGGAATGGCGTTCCGGAGAGCCGCGCACGCGCGTGAGGCGAGGGCAGAGCGCGCGCAGCGAACCCCCGCGCGCCGCGTCTCCCGTCGAAGTCGGGGCGCGCTCCTCAGTTCGCCTGCTCGAGGCCCTTCTCGTCGCTCGAGTCGCGCTCGCGCTTGCTGCTCGGGCCGTCGGCGCTTCCGCGGCCGGACTCGTTGCGCCGTTCACGCTGAGCACGGTCGCTCGCGAGCCGCTGGAAGATGATCGGCTTGGGCGCGACGACGAGCGCCATCGTCCGTTGCTCCATCTCCGGCCGTTGCTCGACGTTCGCGATGTCCTCGACCCGCGAAACGATGTGCTCGAGCTGCTGGAGCGCGACTTGAGGATGCGTGATCTCGCGACCGCGGAAACGGCAGATCACCTTCACCTTGTTTCCGGATTCGATGAACTTGCGCGCGGCGCGGATCTTCACCTCGAGATCGTGCTCGTCCGTCTTCGGACGGATCTTGATCTCCTTGACCTCGACGATGGTCTGCTTCTTCTTGGCTTCGCGCTGCTTCTTCTTCTCTTCGTACTTGTACTTTCCGAAGTCGAGGATCTTGCAGACGGGAGGATTGGCTTTCGGGTTCACCTCCACCAGGTCGAGCCCAGCCTCCTGTGCCCGCTTCAGTGCCTGCTCGGTCGTGAGGACGCCCAAATTGGAGCCGTCCTCTGCGACGACGCGCACTTCGGGCACGCGAATCCTGTGATTGATGCGGATCTGCGGTCCCCGAGTATCACGGCCGAAGCGCCGGCCTCCTCCACTCAATGCCATGTATTGTTCACGCGCTCCCTTCGTCCTGGTTCTTTCCAGACACTCTCATCGAATCACCTCGGGCGGCCTGGCCTCCCCGAGCAGCCGCTCCGCGAACGCTTCGACGGACATCTTTCCGAGCTCGCCGGCATCGCGTGAGCGCACGCTCACGCTCTTCTGCGCCACTTCGTCGTCACCGATCACGGCGATGTAAGGATGACGCATCAGCCGTGCCGTGCGGATTTTCGCCCCGAGCTTGTCTGGACCTGCGTCGAGCGCGACCCGGAGGCCCCGCGCAGTGAGCTCGCGCTGCGTTTGCTCCGCGTACTCCGCCTGGCGTTCGCTGACCGTGACCAGCACCGCCTGTTCCGGCGCGAGCCAAGTCGGGAACTTGCCGGCGACGTGCTCGAGGTAAATCGCGTAAAACCGCTCGAGGGATCCCAGGATCGCGCGGTGCAGCATGACGGGGCGGTGCGCCGCCCCATCCGGCCCCACGTACTCGAGATCGAAGCGCTCGGGCAGCGCATAGTCGAGCTGGATCGTGCCGAGCTGCCATGAGCGCTTCAGCGCGTCCGTCACGTGGAACTCGAGCTTGGGTCCGTAGAAAGCGCCCTCGCCGGGCAGCTTCTCGAACGGGACGCCGACCGAGACGAGGGCTGCCTCCAGGGCTCCCTCCGCACGGTCCCAGAGCTCGTCGGTGCCGAGGCGCTTTTCGGGGCGGAGCGCCAGCTTGACCTCGACGTTCTCGAACCCGAACGCGCGGTACACCGCGAACAGCAGACGATTGAACGCCGCGATCTCGCTCTCGATCTGATCCGGCGTGCAGAAGATGTGCGCGTCGTCCTGGCAGAAGCTCCGCACCCGGGCCAGGCCATGGATGACGCCGGCGCGCTCGTACCGATGCAGCCGCCCGAAATCGGCCACGCGCCACGGCAACTCCCGGTAGCTTCGCCGCCGCTGCGCGAAAATCAGGCAGTGGCTCGGGCAGTTCATCGGCTTCTGCGTGAGGAAGTGGACGCCGCCCACGTCTCCCTTCCGCGCCGCCTCGAGTGACTCTGCCGTGATCGGCAGGTACATGTTCTCGAGGAAGTTCTCGAGGTGCCCACTCACCTCGAACAATCGCTTGTCGAAGATTTGGGGCGTGATCACCTCTTCGTAGCCGAGCTCCACGTAGAGCTGGCGCACGAAGTCGATGAGCCGGTGGTACACGCTCGCGCCGCGCGGCAGGAAGAACGGCATCCCGGGCGCGAACTCGTGGAACATGAAAAGCTCGAGCTCCTTGCCGAGCTTGCGGTGGTCGCGGTTCTTCGCTTCCTCGAGCAGCTCGAGGTGCTGCTTGAGCTCCTCCTCGGTCGGGAAGGCGGTCCCGTAGATGCGCTGGAGCATCGGGTTCCGCTCGTCGCCGCGCCAGTACGCTCCGGCGACCGTGGTGAGCTTGACCGCGCCGAGGTGCCCCGTGTGCGGCACGTGCGGGCCCTCGCAGAGATCGACCCAGGTGCCCTCGGGGCGCCCGGGGCTGCCGTGCCGGTAAAGCGAAATCGTCTCGTCCGGAGGGATCGCGGCGAGCAGCTCGAGCTTGTAGCGCTCGCCCATGCCCTCGAAGAGGCGGTGCGCCGCGTCGCGGCTCACTTCCTCCCGATAAAAGGGCTTCTTTGCCTTGATGATCCGGCGCATCTCGTTCTCGATGGCAGCCAGATCCTTGTCGGTGAAGGGACCCTCGGGGCGATCGAAGTCGTAGTAGAAACCCTGGTCGATCGCGGGCCCGATCGTCACCTGCGTGCCCGGGAAGAGCCGCTGGACGGCATCCGCCATCACGTGGGCGGCAGAGTGCCGGATCACGGGCAGCGCGTCCGGGTCCCCGCGACGCACGACCTCGATCGGCGCGTCGGCGGGCACCGGCGTGTGCAGGTCGACGAGGCGACCGCGAACTTTCACGGCGACGACGTCGTCCGTGAGTTCCCCTCGCTCGCGGAGCAGGTCGCCCGCAGTACGACGAACAGGTTCGGCTGCGCTCATGCGAGCGTCGCCGCCAGGGAGTCGTTCACGACGCCCGGCGTCGCTCCTCGGGTGGACGACGAATGGGCTCGATCAGTAGGCGCGGGCAGGATTGAACTGCCGACCCCTACCGTGTCAAGGTAGTGCTCTACCACTGAGCTACGCGCCTTCGGCTCGGCGAATGATGCGCCAATATTGAGGATGCCGGTTCGGGGGTTCAGGTCCGCTTGACTACATCCCGCCGCGGGGAGTGTCAAGGCGGGTTGAGGGAAGGTCGCGGGGGACCTGCCCGAAATTCCGAGCACCCCCCTCGCCACGTGGACAGGGCGGTCGGCTTGCGCGGCTTGGGGATTCTCGGTATACGCGCGCTCCTCACACCAATGGGCTCCGCGGGAGCCCTGTCAAGGAGTCACGCGCGTGCCCGACGCCGCCACCTCGCCCCGGGTGCTGGGCACCCTGGATTCGTTCGCGATCTCCCCACGGGAGCTGTTGCTCACCGCTTATCAGAACGTGCCGCCCGCGCCCGGACGCGAAGGCGGCACGCAGGCGCCTGCCGCGCCGCCGCCCGAAGGACCGGGCCCGGGTGGTCCTGGGGCCATCGGTGGGCTCCTGCCGCTCCTCCTGGTCGTGGTGCCGATGCTGCTGCTGCTCTTCTTTTCGAGCCGATCGCAGCAGAAGCGGTATGCGGCAGTAATCGCAGGGCTCAAGAGGGGTGACCGGGTGCTCACGCAGAGCGGTCTCGTCGGCCGCTTCGTGGAGATGAAGGACCGGTTCGCCATCCTCGAGATTGCCCCCGGCGTGAAGGTCGAGGTGCTCAAGTCGAGCATCGCCGGGAACGTCGACATGCCCGGAGTTCAGGCGTCCTTGGAGAAGAAGTAGGGGGACGGTTTTCGTGGCTCCGAACCTGATCATGACCATTGCCTGCGGCGTGATTGCCGTGGGTTTGGGGGTGCTCGCAGCGCTCGTTCGCGCCCGCCGTTGGGTGCTCGTCGCCGCGACGCTGTCGGCAGCGGCAGCGGCCGGCGCCGCGTACTCGAACGCGTTCTGGCCGATGGTGCTGCTCGGGTTGCTCGGGCTGTGCATCGCGTTCACCGCGACGAACCTGCTCGACCTCGGCTGGCGCGTGCGCACCGCGATCACCGCCGCGTTGTGCACCCTCGGCTTCCTCGTGCTGTGGCCGACCCTCTCGAACGCGAGCGGGGGCAAGCTGCCGGTCCCGGCATACGTGCGGGACAACGTCGAGTTTCGACTCGTCGCCGGCCTCGACCTGCGGGGTGGCCTGCGGCTCGTCTACACGGTCGACGTCGACGAAGCGATCAAGGACAAGCGCGACAGCTACTACGAGAGCATGCGCCGGGAGCTCGCGACGCTGTTCGGGCTCCATCAGGGGGACGAGTCGCCCTCGGAAGAGGCCTACAAGAAGCTGCGCGAGAAGGTGAACCTCGAGGCGCCGCGGCGTCCGGCGAACGTCATTCGCCTCGAAGTGCTGCCCGGCACGGATCCGGGGAAGATCGACGAACGCTTCCTCGAGCGGTACACGGGCGAGCTGTCCTTTACGCGTAGCCCCGACCGCCGGCAGCTCGAGTTCCAGATCCGCGCCGCGGTGCAGACGCAGATCCGCGAGCGTGCGGTGCAGCAGGCGCGCGAGATCATCCACCGCCGCGTGGACGAGCTCGGTTTGCGCGAAGCCGCGATCTCGACGCGCGACGAGGACATCATCGTCGAGGTGCCCGGCGAGGACGAGAAGAGCTTCGCCACCATTCGGGAAATCATCAGCCAGACGGCGCGCCTCGAGTTCAAGCTGCTCGACGACCAGACCGACTTCTTCGGCCAGGTGCGCGCCACGGCCGCTCCCGAGAGCCTGCCGGAGGGCCTCGAGTTCTACGGCGAGGTCGCGCCCGTGGGCCTCGACGCGAGTGGGGACGTTCGCACCAACCAGATCACGTACGCGTTCCTCAAGAAGGGCGAGAAGGAAACCAGTCAAGAGGCGCTTCAGCGCCTGCGCGAGTGGGTCGCGACGCTCCCCGTGCCGCCGGATCGCGAGGTCGGCTACGAGCTCGAGTACCGCACCGTCGACGAGGTCACCCTCAAGCAAGAGGAGGCCGGGTGGCGCACGTACCTCTTGAAGAGCCGCGCCGAGATCACCGGCGACATGATCCGCGACGCTGCGGCCGTGCCGGATCAGTCGACGGGCGGGTTCGGCGGCTGGTACGTCTCGCTCACGTTCACGGAACAGGGCGGTCGGATTTTCGAGCGGATCACCGGCGACAACGTGAAGCGGCGCTTCGCGATCATCCTCGACGGTCGCGTGGAGAGCGCGCCCGTGATCCAGAGCCGCATTCCGGGCGGCCACGCGCAGATCACGCTCGGCTCGCCCGACCCCGAGGTGCAGCTGCGCGACGCGCGCAAGCTCGAGCTCGTGCTCCGTTCGGGCGCGCTGCCGGCGCCGATTTCGCCGTCGAACGAGCAGCGCATCGGGCCCACGCTGGGGCGCGACGCGATCGATCTCGGCATTCAGGGCGCGATTGGCGGCAGCCTGCTGGTGCTTCTGTTCATGCTCATCTACTACCAGCGAGCCGGCATCATCGCGGACGTCTCGGTCGTGATGAACCTGTTCTTGCAGCTCGCCGTGCTCGCCACGTTCGGCGCCGCGATGACGCTGCCCGGCATCGCCGGCCTCGCGCTCACCATCGGCATGAGCGTGGATTCGAACGTGCTCGTCAACGAGCGCATCCGCGAAGAGCTCGCGCTCGGCAAGAGCCCGCGCGCGGCGGTAGAAATCGGCTACAAGCGGGCGCTCTCGGCGATCATCGACGGGCAGCTCACGACGATCATCGCGGGCGTGGTGCTCGCGCAATACGGCACGGGGCCACTCAAAGGGTTCGCCGTCACCCTGATCGTCGGGGTCATTTGCAGTATTTTCACCGGCGTCGTGGTGAGCCGGCTGATGTTCGACCTCTGGGTCCGGATGATCGGACGTCAGGGGCGGCTCGACTTGGGGTGACGCATGCGCTTCTTCGCGAGCGGCAAGATCTACGACTTCATGGGGCTCCGGCGCTATTTCTTCGCGCTGAGCTTCGGCCTGATCGCCTTTTCGCTCCTTCTGCTCCTCGGCAAGATCCCGGGCATCCAGCCCAAGTTCGGGACCGACTTCAAGGGGGGCACCGAGGTGGAGGTCGCGTTCAACGGGCCCGTCACCACCGCGGACGTGCGCAAGGCGGTGGAGGACGCGGGTTTCGACAGTCCCGACGTGGTGCGTGTCGAGAGCAGCCGGCAGGACAACCACTATCTGATTCGCGTCCAGGAGGTCAGCACGCTCACCGATGAGCAGATGGCCGCGATCGAGCGCGCGCTCTGCTTCACGCCGAATCTGCCCGAGAGCGAGTGTCCGCCGGGGAGCCACGCCACCGAGGTGCGCTTCAGCCCCGGCGGCGACAAGGTCACGGCCCGCTTCCGCGACGCGCCCGATCTCAATCGGATTCGCGAGCGGATGGTCGCCGTGAAGGGCATTCAGCTCCGCCCCGGCGAGAACAATCCCTTCGTGCAGAGCGCGCGCGACCACAAGGTCGAGATCCAGCTGATGAGCCGCGGCGATCAGCTCGTGGCGGGGCTGAAGCGGGCGCTCGGCGCGAAGGCGCCGGACCGGGCGCTCCGCAGCGAGTGGATCGGGCCGCGAGCGGGCGCCCAGCTCCGCGACAGCGCGGTGAAGAGCATCGCGATCGCGCTGGTGTTCATCATGGCCTACGTGGCCTTCCGCTTCGACCTGCGCTTCGCGCCGGGCGGCGTGGTCGCGCTGTTGCACGACGCGCTCGGCATGGTCGGCATCCTCATCTTGCTCGGCAAGGAGATCAATCTGACGATCGTGGCGGCGGCGCTCGTGATCGTCGGCTACTCCGTGAACGACACGGTGGTCATCTACGATCGCGTCCGCGAGAACCTGGGCAAGCTGCGGGGCGCTTCGTTCCGACACCTCATCAACGTGAGCACGTCCGAAATGCTCGGGCGTACCCTGCTCACGAATGCGACGGTGCAGATCAGCTTGCTCGCGTTCTTCGTGTGGGGCACCGGAGCTCTCAAGGACTTCGCGCTCGCGCTCACGATCGGTCTCGTTCTCGGCACCTACTCGACCATCTACGTGGCGTTGCCGCTCACCGAGTGGCTCGACCGCGCCCTGTTCCAGCGCTTCGGCGCAGCCCGCAAGGGGTCGGAGACCAAGGGCGCTGCGACGCCCGCCTGAACCCCCAAACGGGGGCGTAGGGAACCGGGCCGAGCGGGCGGGCGCAGGAAAGCGCACCGCGGGCAAGCTGGAAAATCGTAAGCCTTTTGCGTGCTTGGGCCGGCGTTGACAGGGCCGGGTCGGTGCTTACGTTGCGCGTTATGAGGCCTACTGAGGAGAGTGCCCGAGAGATCGAGCGTTTGCCGCTCGCGCTTCCGCCCGAGCTCTGGGCGGGGCTCACGCCGGCGCAGCGCGCGGTGTACCAGCGAGCGGAGTCCCTGCTCGAGGCCTTCTCGATATCCCGTGACGTCGGTCTATCCGACCTGCTCTCGCGCGGTCCGCGCGGCGAAGTGCTCCGCGCGCTCGAAGTCCTCGGCGGTATGGAGCTCATCGCGGTGCGGGCTGGCGACGTGGAACCCGTGGTGCGCCTGATCGCCGTGCCGTCGGAGCACGTGCGGATCGTGGGCCCAGACGGGCGCGTGCGCTGGCTGTTCGTGGCACAGCCGCTCGATCCGCCGGTCGTGGATCCGGCGAACTTGAACTGACGTCCAACACTCCGCCGGGCTCAGCCCGGGATTCCGAGACACGTAGCGGCGTCTGCGAGGCTGTTGGGGCCACACGTCCCCTCCTTGCAGGCGCCGCTCGCACAATCGAGGGAGAGTTGACAGGGCGAGCCATCGTCGCGTTTGGGCTCGCAGTGCCCGCCGATGGTGCAGAACGCGTTCTCGGCGCAGTCGAAGATCGTAAAGCAGGGGCCGTCGTCCGTGCGCGGTGCGCACGTGAGCGTCGCGATGTCGCAGAAGAGCTCCGGCTCGCACCCGGCGAGCAGGCACGTCTCGCCGGACGTCAGGAGCGGCGCGCAGACGTCTCCGTCGCAGAACAGACCATCGTTCTCGAAGCAGGCGACGGCGGCTTCGGGGAGCCGGGTCGTCTCGGGTGAGCAGAAGACCTCGCCCTCGACTCCCGCGCAGCTCGCCACGCACGCATCGCCGACGCTCCCCGGTGTGTAGGTCTCGGGCAGGAAGGGATCGAGGCCGCATTCGGTGCCGGTGCGCACGCCCGACTCATCGAACAGCTCGATGCAACGGGCCGGTTTGCCATCGATGGGAGCGCACTCGGCGTGCGCGCGACAGGGCTCTCGGGCGCCGAGCCGTCCGCGAACCGGTGAGCACTCGACGGCGAGCTTCGACCAATTCGGCGTCTCGCAATCGTCCGACTCGAGCAGCGCGAGGCAGCGTGCCGCGGCCGTCTCATCGTATTCGGCCTCGTATCCGTCGAAGCTCGCGAGCCAGCGCGCATACTGATCCGCGACGGCCTGCTCGCAGGCGTCCGCGTCGAAACCGTAGCCCTCGGCCCGACAGCAGGGCGCGGCGTTGTTGCACAGCGCGTGCGCGACGCGCCTCGGAAACTCGTCTTCGGGAATGGGCTCGTGCGGCGCGCCGTTCGTGTCGTCCGGGTCGCGCAGCGGCTCGCTCGAGCAAGCGAGCACCACGAAAGTCGAGACCACGAGGGCCGCGACGACGCGTCCCGACGCTTTCGAGAACGAATTCGGAGGGCGGGAGCTCGGAGGGCAGGGCACGACCCGGGCACAGGAGCACGGGAGGCTCCGGGGGTCCAGAGCGCCCCACGGGAGTCGTTGGAGCCCCACCGGATCGCACGATTGGGAGGCGCCGTTTCCTGTGAGGGGACAAATGCCTCGCCCACTGGTCCTCTCGCCGGTGCACTCCTTGCTTTTGCGTTGGGAGTGCGGTTCCGTCCCCTCCGAATCACGTTCGTGCTGCCTCCCCCCGGGCTTTCGGGCGGGATTCGCGTCATCGCGACGCACGCGGAGGAGCTTTCGCGTCGGGGGCACCGCGTCGTCCTGGTCTCGGCCGCGAAACGGCCGCCGGCGCTGCGCTCTCGTGTGCGCGCGCTGCTTTCCGGGCACGGCTGGCCGCGGGCGGACGGGCTCGGCCCGTCGCACCTCGACGACCGTGTTCTCGATCATCGGCACCTCGCGGATCGCTACCGAGTCACCGACGCCGACGTTCCCGACGCGGACGTCGTGATCGCGACGTGGTGGGAGACCGCCGAATGGGTGGCTCGCCTCTCGCCTTCGAAGGGCGCCAAAGCCTACTTCATCCAGCACTACGAGGCGTTCGACTACATGCCCAAGCGCCGGGTGGACGCCACCTGGCGGCTGCCCATGCACAAGATCACGATCTCGCGTTGGCTCGTCGATCTCGCGCGCCACCGCTTCGGCGACTACGACGTGTCGCTCGTGGTCAACGGCGTCGACCTCCAGCAGTTTCGAGCGCCGCCGCGGGGCAAACAGCGCGTGCCGACGGTGGGTTTGATGTACAGCACGATCCCGTGGAAGGGCATCGACACGAGCCTGCGGGCGCTCGAGCGCGTGCGGCGTCGCTTTCCGCACCTCGCCGTGCGCGCGTTCGGTGCCGAGCCGATCGACCCGAAGCTGCCCTTGCCCGACGACGCCGTATACGTCGAGCGGCCTCCGCAGGCGCGGCTCGCCGACATCTATGCGAGCTGCGACGTGTGGCTCTGTGGGAGTCGCTCCGAAGGCTTCGGGCTGCCGACGCTCGAGGCCATGGCGTGCCGCTGCCCGGTCGTGTCCACGCGGGTCGGCGGGGCGATGGACATCGTGCGATCGGGCGAGAACGGTTACTTGGTGCCCGTCGACGACGTGCCCGCGCTCGCCGACGGGCTCGTTGCCGTGCTGTCGCTG
>QGUH01000882.1 GCA_003242355.1 Pseudomonadota bacterium | reverse complement strand
GTCTTCGCGGTTGGGCCCGCGCTCGCGCATGCGGTGCGCGCGTTCGAGCTCGCGCCCTCCACGGGCGCGGTGTTCGTGGTGATGGTGCGGCTCGGCGAGCGCGCGCGCGACATGGCCGAAGTGATTCGCGTGATCGAGCGCGCGGCTTCGGCGGCGGAGGATCCGGATCGCTGCGCGGATTTCTTGCGGCGTGCTGCGGCACTCAGCGCGAGCACCGACGACGGGCTGTTGCAGCGGCTCGAAGTGTTGCTCCGCGCGCTCGCGCTCCGTCCGGATGCGGAGATCCTCTCGGCGCTCGGCAGCACGGCGCACGAGCTGACGCTCCGCCTGCCCGAAGAGCGCGCCACCGTCGAGCTGCGCGTCACGCGCGCGGTGCGCGCGCTCTTGCCGCGGCTCGAGGGCGCAGCGGGCGTCGAGCTCGCGTTCACCGCTGCCGAGCTCCTGCTCGACACGTTCGACGCGGCCGGGCTCGCCTGCGCGGCGCTCGAGCGCGCCTTCGCGATCGATCCGAAGAACCCGGGATTTTCGCGGTTCCTTCCGCGCGTGCCGCTGCTCGCCGCCGAAAGCGGTCCGCTCCTCGAGCGGCTCGTCGCCGCGGTCTCGGCCGACGGCTCGGCGCCCGGCTCCGCCGTGCTCGAGCTCGGCGCGGAGCTCGCGCGCCTCGGGCCGGGTGATCCGGTTTCGGTCGAGCTGCTCGCGCATGCGGCGTGCGTGCCGACTCCGAGCGGCGTGCCCAGCATGCGCGCCGCCGACGTCGTCACCAAGCTCGCGTTGCGCGGGGAGTTCGGGCGGGCGCTCGCCGTTCTCGAGCGCGAACGCGCCGAAGCGCCCCGCTCGCGCGAGCTGCTCGAAGCCTGGGTGCGCGTGGCGCACCTCGCGAACGACAAACACGAATTGTCGCGGGCGCTCGCCGAGCTCGTGGAGCTCTTGCGCGGCACGCCCGACGAGCTCGGCTTTCTGCGCGAGCTCGCCGAGGTGCTCGAAGCCATCGGCGAGCGCGAGGGCGCGCTCGCTCGCTGGGAAGAAGTGCTGCGCCTCGACGGCACCGACACGGCGGCGCTGCTCGCTCTCGAGCGCGACGCCGAAGCGCGCGGCGCCTACGAGCTGTTGCTCGAGCTGCTCGATCGGCGTGCGGGGCTGACGACGAGCGCCTCCGAGCTCCGCAGCATCCGCTTGCGGCGCGCGGCCGTGCTCGAGCAACGGCTCGGCCGCGCCGAGGAGGCGCGCGGAGAGCTCGAGCATTTGCTCGCCTCGACCGGCGACAGCTTGAGCGTCTTGTGCATGCTCGCCGATCTCGACGAGCGGCTCGGCGCGCCGCTCGCCGCTGCCGAGCTCTGGGTGCGCGCGAGCGCGCTCGCGCGCGACACCGATCAGGCCTCCGAGCTGCTCGGGCGTGGCTGCGAGGCGTACCTCGCCGGAGGAGACGCCGAATCGGCGCGCCGCACGCTCTTCGGGCTCGCCGAGCGCGTGCGCCCCGAAAAGCGCCTCGAGCTGCTCGTCGAAATCGAGCGGCGCCACAACGATCCGCTCGCGCTCGCCGAGGCGCTCGAAGCGCTCGCGGCAGAGCCGTCGATCGCCGACGAACGCCGCGCGGCCCTGCTCGTCGAAGCCGCCGAAGCGTCGCTCGCCGCCGGCGCGCAGCAAGCCGCGCTCGAACGCGCGCTCGCCGCGGCAGCGCTCGCGCCCACGTGGCCCGAAGCGCAGCTGCTCGCGCGCTCGCTCGAGTATCGCCGGCGCGGCGCGGGCACCGTCGCCGACGCGCGCGCCACGATCGAGGCGCTCGACGGCCTCGCCCACCTCACGCCGGAGCAAACGGAGCTCGCCGCGTTCTTGCGCGCCGAAGCCCTCGATCTTTGCGCCGGCGCGAATGCGGGACGCGTGGAGCTCGAGCGCGCCGAAGCAGCCGTGGGGCCGCGGCCGCTCATCGCGCTCGGGATTGCGGAGCGCCTCTCCGGGGCCGGGGATCTGTTGCGCGGGCTCGCTTATTACGACGTCGCCCTCGGCGGCGATCTGCTCGGGCTGCGGCGGCGCGCCGAGGTCGCATTCCGGGCGGCGCAGATCGCGCGCGCGCTCGCCGATCCGGTGCGCATGAAGACGTATCTCGAGATTGCCGCGCAGGATCCGGCGGCGCGCGAGCACGCGACGCAGCTCGGCTTCGAGCTGCTCGCGGAGCACGAGACGGACACGCGCGCCGAGGCCGCGCCGGGACGGCAGTCCGTCGTTCCGGCGGCTCCGGGCGAATCGCGGCCTCGCCCGCCCGCGCGGCGCCCGTTGCTCGTGCTCGAGGATTCGATGCGCCCGCCGCCGCCGGACGACGCGCCGCCGGTGAGCGGGCCGATTTCGAGCGGCCGCGCGGGCCCGCCCTCGTCGGAGGGGCGACGCGCCGCCGAGCACCCCCGGCTCGAAGGCGACGAGGCGGTGCTCTACGAGGCATTCATCGCGGGGTCGTTCGACGCGGGCCGCGAGCTCGTGCTGCGGCTCGAGCAGCACCCCGAGCGCGTGGCGGATCGCCTGCTCGTTTGCCGCAAGCTCGTGGCCGCACAGCCGGCGAACCGCTTCGCGCTCGAGAAGCTCCACGACGCGGCGCTCGCGGACGACAACATCGCGCATGCCCGCGCGATCGAGCACGTCCTTTCCGTC
>QGUH01000881.1 GCA_003242355.1 Pseudomonadota bacterium | reverse complement strand
CCCCGGGTCGAGAGAGGCGGGATCCGTCGGGGAATCTGCCGCAGTGGCTCGGCGTGGCGCACGGAGCGGCCTCGGCCACGACGCACGCGACCCGCGAGTGCCAGGATACGCTGAGACGCGGCGCGGACGCCGGGTGGGCATCCGATCCGCCCGCGCCGGCGCCTCTGGGATGCCCGCGAACCCGAACGGAAGCGAAGTCGAAAGTCGCCGTGGACATCCCCATCGGGGAACAGTGTCTCCGGTGCCGTCGGCGCGCATCCGGGCTCCGGGCGGCGATCTCCCGGGTCATGGAGCCGCCCGATGACCGGATTGGATGGATCCAGGAGAATCGTGGGAGCGGACGGTTCGAGGACGGGCGTTTGGGGGCGCGGGGGCGGAGTGACGGGTCGGCGCAGGCGGCGATGAGGGGGCGCAAGGGCTGCGCGTTGGACGGGACGCGCGTTCGGATGCGGAACGGGCTGCGTGTTGGGGACGATGGGAGGGCTCGATTTTCTAGCGGTACGCGGACAAGGCTCGTTCGGGGGCGGGCGTGGCATACGGGATGCACGGTGGGGCGGCATGCGCGGCGCGGTGACGGTTTTGTTGGCGCTTCACGGAGCGATCCACGTGCTTGGGTATCTCAAGTGGTCGAAGCTCGTGCCGGTGCCGCAGCTCGGGGGGCGCACGCTCATTTCGCTTTCGGAGATGGGGGAACGAGTGTTTGCGCTCGCGTGGCTCGTGGCGCTGGCGGTGTTGGTCGGGGCCGCGCTGTTGCGGATGGGGCGTCACGAAGCGTGGTGGATGGTGGCGTTGGTTGGGGTGCTGATTTCGCAATGTCTGATTGTCGTCGCTTGGAGTGATGCGAAATTCGGGACGATTGCGAACGCGAGCATTTTGGTGGCGGTGTCGATTTCGGTGGCGCAGGCGCGGTTCGGGCAGCGCGTCGACGCGGAGGCGCGGGCCCTTTTGGCGCGAGGAGCGGGGAAAGGGAGCATTCTCGAGCGTGCGGAGATTGGCGGGTTGCCGCTGCCGGTGCAGAAGTGGCTCGTGCGATCGGGGGTCGTGGGGCGGGAGCGGGCGCGAACGGTTCGGTTGAAGCAGCGAGGAGACTTGCGGACGAAGCCGGGCGGGGCGTGGATGCCGGCGCGGGCGGAGCAGTATTTTTCGGTGGAGCCGCCGGCGTTCCTCTGGAAGGTGGACACGAGGATGGCGGGGGTGCTGCCGATCGTGGGGCGCGACGAGTACGTGGATGGGCGCGGGAACATGCTGATCAAGGCGGCGGCCCTCGTGAGCGTGGTCGATGCTGCGGACGAGAAGATCGATCACGGCTCGATGCTGCGGTTTTTGGGGGAGATGGTGTGGTTTCCGTCGGCCGCTACGAGCCCTTACGTCGCGTGGGAGGCGATCGACGACACGCGGGCGAAGGCGACGATGCGCTCCGGCGGATCGGAGGCGTCGGCGGTGTTCACGTTCGACGCGCAGGGGCGCGTCGTCGGGTTGCGCGCGGAGCGCTATCTCGGGGGCGGCGCGGAGGCGGCGCTGACGCCGTGGGTCGTGTCGTGCTCGGAGTATCGGCGGTTCGAGGGCGTGGAAGTGCCTTCGCGCGGTGAAGTCGGCTGGGAGCTCGCGAGCGGGTACTTCGCCTATTACCGGTGGGAGATCCTCGAGGTGCAGTTCGACCGTGCCGAGCTCTACGAGCACGATTCGGATCGTGAGCGTGGGGCCGAGCCCGTCGTGCGTGCGGCGCCGTCACGCCCGGAAGGGGCGTTGCCGTGACCGGTGAGCGCCCCGCAGGCATCAGTGCCGCTCAGCGGCGGTGGGCCCGCTTCGGTGTGCTGCGCGGAACGCGGCGGGCGTTTGGGCGGTGCGGCGCTTGAACCAGCGGGTGAAGGAGCTTTGGTCGGAGAAACCGAGTAGGTAGGCGATTTCGGCGATCGCCACGGTGCGGTCGGTCAGCAGGCGGCGGGCGAGATCCTCGCGCACGGAGGCGGCGAGATCCGCGAACACGACGCCTTCTTCGGCGAGGCGGCGCTGGAGGGTGCGCTCGGACAGGCCGAGTGCCTTGGCGACCTCGGGCAGCGAGCGCGACGGACCTCGGTCGCGGAGGAGGCGCTCGACGCCGCGCGCCACCGAGTCGGGCTCCTGCACGGAAACGAGGAGGTGACGCGCATGCTGCTCGAGCAGCGAGAGCAGGGAGGCGTCGGCGTTGGACGAGGCGAGCTCCCACGTGTCGCCGCTGAAGAGCATGCAGTTGTGCGCCGCGGAAAAGCGCAGGGGGCACCCAAGGAACTCTCCGAGAGCTTCTGCGGAGGCGTTCGGCGCCATGCTCAGCTCGACGCGTTCCGGGTGGAAGCTTCGGCCCGTAAGCTCCCGCACCTTGAGCCAGCTCGTGGCGAAGGTGAACTCGAGCGCTCGCAACGGGACGCGCTCCGCGGGCACGGGCGCTTCGAGCGCGATACCGATGCACTCGCCGGAACGCACGATGGGCAGGCGCGTCGTGGTGTCGATCCAGGCAAAGTACGCGCTGAGTTTCTCGAAGGCGGCGCCCACGGTGGGAGCGGAAGCGCAGAGGTACTCGAGCACGCGGTAGGCGCCGGGGGGAATGCTGCGCGCCACGGCGAGCGCGAGGTGCGGATCGCCGCTCTTCTGCTCGGCGCGTTC
>QGUH01000880.1 GCA_003242355.1 Pseudomonadota bacterium | reverse complement strand
AAGGGGCGGGGAGGCACGGGTAGGTTGGGGCGCCCACCGGACGGGGGGGCGGGGGGGGGGGACGCGGCCCGGTTCCCGGGGATCTTGGGAGGAACGGCTTTCCGGATCGGGCTCGGGGCGGCGCTCTCGAGCAGCGAACGGAGCAACTCGGTGACGCCGGGGCACGACGTTTCCGTCCTCGTGAAAGCCGTTTCGTCCGCTCCTCCGGAAGTGCACGCCATTTCGGTGCCTGCGGCGGAAGCCCCGGTGCTGACCGCGTCTCAACCGGAAAGGCTCGAAGCTACAAGGAAGTCTCCGGAGCTGGACGCTTCCCATGCCCGAGCCGCCTCGGGCGCATCCAGTTCGGTGACCCGCGCGCCTGGCACGGAGCGACTCGAGTTCGAACGCAGAAACCCATACGTGCGGTGATCGGAATGCCGTCGTTCCTGCGTACAGCCTTCTTGAGTCTGGGACTCGTGCTCGCGCCGGTTCGACTCGTCGTCGCCGAGGTCGTGAGCGAGGAGGAGCGCGCGCGTCGACATTTCGACGAGGCGCTGCGGCTCGCCGATCGCGGTGAAACGGCGTCGGCTCTGAGAGAGTTTCTGCGCGCCTACGAGCTCCATCCGCACCCTGTGGTGCTGTTCAACATCGGCGTCGCGTACAGCGCGCTGGGGCGACCCGCCGAGGCAGCGAGCGCCCTCCGGAAGTACGTCGCAGGAGCGGCGAACGACGACGGGCGCCGCCGGAACGAAGCGGAACGGCTCCTTCGCCGAAACGAAGCCCAGCTCGGCAGAGTGGTGCTCGAAATCTGGCCGCGCGAAGCACGGGTGTCCATAGACGGAGATCCGCTGACGCGGAGTGCTTCTCCGGAGCCCATCGAGCTCGCCGCGGGGCGCCACACCGTGCTCGTGACGGCGCCGGGCTACGTTCCGGAGCTTCGGGAGCTACTCATCGAGCCGCAGCGGTCCGTCCGACTCGAGGTGAAGCTACGAGCAGAGAACGAGAAGGAGCCGAACGGAAGGGAGTGGCCCGCCCAGGTCGCGTTGTCCTGCCCCGTGCCGGATGCCACCGTGGCCATCGATGGTGCAGTTCAGGGCCGGACCCCGCTGCGGAGACCGCTGCTCGTCGCGCCGGGTGCTCGACGCGTGACGGTGAGCCGGAGTGGCTACGCTCCGTTCGAGCAGCGAGTGGTCCTCGCGGCCGGGAGCTATACGCAACTTGCGTGTCGTCTTTCCCCGATTCCTACCGCCGCCGCGGTCCGCCTTCGTGTGCAGACCCATCCCGAAGAAGCGCAGGTGTGGATCGACGGTGAGCGGGCGCGCGAGCGAACGTTGCCTCCGGGGCGCCACGAAGTTCGCATGGCGCTCGATGGTTTCGAGCCGTGGACGGGGCTGGTTCGGTTGGCGGACGATCCGATGACCGTCTTCGCGCAGCTCGCACCCACTCCGAGCGGCGCGAGGCCGAACGAGAGCGAGCTCGTCGCCAGCGGGTCTGGGCCGCTATCGCGGCTGGCGCGGGCACGCTGATGGCTGCGGCCTCGACGGCCGTGTACGTGTCGAACACGGAGCAGTACGACCGGTGGCGCCGGAAGAGCCTGGACATGCAAACGCGATTGGCCAACGACGTTCCGTCGACGGACATGTTGGACGAAAATGCACGGCTCCACCGAGAAGCGGCGGTCATTCAGCGCCGGGACGACGTCGCGCTCGGTCTGGCGATCGGGGCTGGCGTGGCGCTCTCAGTTTCCGCCGTCTTGTGGCTGACGACGGAGGGGGAAAGACCCGCACCGTCGGTTCGAATTGCGAACCTCGAGACGATGGAAACCTTCTTCAGGTGGTAGCGCTGGGGTAGGAGCGAGCTTTCGGAAATGGACGAGACGGGAAGGGGTTCACTCGGGATCGCAGCCGTGTGTGCGCTCGCTATCGGTTTCGCCTGCCGGGCATTCGACGTCGGAGGCGTCGGCGACACGGCCGCGTTCGGCGAGAGTGGCGCGGGTGCTGCCCGAGGCGTGTCTCGCGGCGCCGAGAGCGGTGAGGGCGGCATCGCCGATGCCGAGACGGGAGGCGGCGGTGGGGAGGGCGCCGTGTCCGGCGCGAACGTTGCGGGCTCCGCCGACGGCGGGCAGGGAACGGGTCTCGAGGGTGCCGGAGGAGGTGCCGACATCGAGGGCGGTGCAGGAGGCATCGACGACGAGGGCGCGGCCGGTGCTACGGACGGCGGCGGTGGTGCGGGAGACGAGGGCGACGGCGGGAACGGCGGTTCAGGGGAAGAAGTCGGGGGCGAGAAGGGATGGGATCCGTCGCGTTTGTCGGGGCTCGTCCTGTGGCTGAGCGCATCGCGCGGCGTTGACGTGGACGACGACGGGCGCGTTCGGGCTTGGTCGGACCTTTCTGGACGGCAGAACGACGCACGTCAGTCGGAGCCGGTGCGCAGACCTCGGGTGCGTGCGACCATCGCCAACGGCCTGCCTGGAGTTCAGTTCGATGGAGTCGAATCGACGCTCGAGATCCAGGACTCGAGAAGCTTGAACTGGGTGTTACCGCTCCACCTGGTCGAGGCGTCTGAGGACGATCTCGCGCCGGCTATATGAGGGAAGTGGGGTCGGGCTCGCCAGGGCGTCCCTCATGGACGAGGATTGGGCCGTTTCACCGAGGATGGTGT
>QGUH01000879.1 GCA_003242355.1 Pseudomonadota bacterium | reverse complement strand
GTTGCTGTGCAAGGCGGGGGGTTTCGCCCAGCGCCAGGGGAGTGGACCAGCGTCGGTGAACCGACGGAAGGGGCGCTCAACGTCTCGGCGCACAAGCGCGGCCTGCGGGGCGCCTCCGTCGAGCTCGGCCTGCGGCGGCTCGACGCGCTGCCCTTCGAGTCGGAGCGCCGTTACATGGCGACGCTCCACCAGCCGAACGACGGCGCCCCCATCGCTTACGTGAAGGGGGCCGTCGAAGTCGTCCTACCCCGGTGTGCCCAGGCGCTGAGCGACGACGGACGCCCGATCGCGCTCGACCGAGGGCGCCTGCGCGCGGAAGCGGAGCGCATGGCCGGCCATGGGCTGCGCGTGCTCGCCGTGGCCCGCTGCACGCTCCCGCAGGGGACGACCGAAATCTCGCACGCGAACGTGGAGCGGGATCTCGAGTTTCTGGGCCTGCAGGCCATGAAGGATCCGCCCCGCCCGGAAGCCGTCGAAGCCGTGGCCGCCTGCCAACGAGCGGGCATTCGGGTGAAGATGATCACCGGCGACCACGCGCTCACGGCGACGTCGATCGCCGCCGAAATCGGGATCGTGAAGGACGGCAGCAACGGAAAGCCCGCCGTGACCGGGCGCGAGCTCGAAACCTACTCGGATACCGACCTCGTCGAGCTCGTTCAGAAGACGTCCGTGTTCGCACGCGTCTCACCGGAGCAGAAGCTGCGCCTCGTGAGCGCGCTGCAACGCTGCGGCGAGGTCGTGGCCATGACGGGAGACGGCGTCAACGACGCCCCGGCGCTCAAGCAGGCGGACATCGGTGTCGCGATGGGGCGCATGGGCACGGAAGTCGCGAAGGAAGCTTCCGACATGGTGCTCACCGACGACAACTTCGCGACCATCCGCGCGGCGGTCGAAGAAGGGCGCGGCGTGTTCGACAACCTGGTCAAGTTCATCGTCTGGACGTTGCCGACCAACATCGCCGAAGGGAGCGTGCTCCTCGTGGCGATCATCGCCGGGATGACGCTTCCCATCCTCCCGGTGCAGATCCTCTGGATCAACATGAGCACGTCGGTGCTGCTCGGGCTCGCCCTCGCCTTCGAGCCGAAGGAGCGCGACTTGATGGACCGCGCGCCGCGTCGGCCGCAGGCGCCCCTGCTCGGCCGCGTGTTGCTGTTTCGCATGGTGATGGTCGGTGTAGCGATGTTGCTCGGCGCGTACGGGCTGTTCGAGCTCGCGTTGGATCGCGGTCTCGACGACGCGCAGGCCCGCACCATCACGCTCAACGTGATCGTGGCGACCGAAGCCTTTTATCTGCTCAACTGTCGTTCGCTGACGCGTTCCATGTTCGCGATCGGCGTCACCTCCAACATTTGGGTGATCCTCGGCGGCGCGGCGATGCTGGGCCTGCAAGTCCTCCTCACCTACGCGCCGTTCGCGCACGAGGTGTTCCGCACGCAGCCGATTCCGGCGGTGTGGTGGATCCCCATTCACGCCGTGGCGATCGCGGTGTACGTGCTGGTCGGGGTCGAAAAACGGCTGACGCGGGGGCGGCTCACGCTCCGCGCCGCCGCTCACCCGGTCTGACTCAGCGCTCGATCCGCGGAGGCTCCCAGATCAGGCGCCCCGGACGGAACCGAATGCGCCGCTGCTCGGCCTTCCGACGTCGCATGACGGCGGCGAGGAGCCCGAACGCCGTGAGCAGCGCCACGGCGATGACGGCTGCCCGCCCCGGGCGCGCGCGCACGCGCCGGGCGAGCCGTCGTGCCTGGTCGCGCCCGCGCGTCACGAGCCGTTTCCCGAGGACCTTCGGGTTCAGGTTGCTCCGCACCGCTTCCTGGAGCTCGCCGACGCTCTCGACCAGGTCGCGCCGGTGGTCCTCGATGTCGCGCTGCAGCGCGTCTGCTTCGGTACCCGGACCGAGATCAGCCATGGCGTAGCTCCTCCCGCAAACTCTGAACGGTGCGCTCGGCGCTGTCCTTGGCCCGGGACATGTCGGGCTTGACGTCGCGCTGCAAGCGTCGCGCGAAGTACGCCGCGACCAAGCCGCCAATCGCCAGATACACCGCCGCCATCAGCACCAATCGGAACCAGAGCTTCCAAACCGGCTCGAGCGCGGCGACGACCGCCACACACAGCATCCCGAGCCCGATCAGGGCGACGATGCCCCCGAGCACGATCGCGGCGGTGTCCGTGATCGCGGACTTCATCGATTGCTTGATCTCGATGCGGGCGAGAGCCAGCTCGTCCCGCCCGATCGACTTCAGGTCCTCCACTATCCGCTCCAACAGCTCGCTGAGCTGCGGCTGACCGGTCGCGTAGAATTCGGGCCCGCTTTCGCTCGTATCCATCGGGATCGCCTCCTCCGAGCGCGTGCTCAAATGGCTTCGGCGTGAAGCCGCTTGTGCACTTGCTTCTGTACGGGCTTGCCTAGCAGGATGCGTGCCCAGCGCGGCGGCGGTGGGGGTGGCCCGTGCTCCACACGCTCCCAGAGCCACGCCGCCGCGCGCACGGCCAGGGAGGCCCCGGCTGCGCTCGCACCCATGACGAGCATCGTCCAGATCAGCTTCTTCATCGGGGTCCCTCCGAACGCGGTCCCTTATACAACTCCCCGAGCCCCCGAACCCGAACAGCACTCCGTATCCCTCCTTAGATTTGAAAAAAAAACA
>QGUH01000878.1 GCA_003242355.1 Pseudomonadota bacterium | reverse complement strand
AAGAACGCTCTGCAGAAGCTCGTCACTCGGCACCTCTACCGCGCGCAGCACCCGGCGCACGCGGGTCACGAGGTACACTCGCTCGGCGCGCTCGCCGAGCCCGTTGCAACGGTGCTCTCGACGCTCGCGTTCCTGGGCAGCACGGACACTGCCGTCGCGCAGCATGCCTTCGCCGCCGGCGTTGCGCACTTGGGCCCGCTCAATCGTCCCGTCACCCTCCGACCGCGCGAGCTCTGCACGTTGCCACGGTTCGATGCTGCGCTCGATCAGCTCGCGCGTTTGACGTTTCCCATCAAGAAGCGCGTGATCAACGCTGCAGCGCACGTCGTTTTCGCCGATGGCCGCATCGACGAGAACGAGGCCGAGATGCTGCGCGCGGTCGCGGCGATCCTCGATTGCCCGATGCCGCCGATCCTCGAGCAGGCGACGCACACCGGCGCGCCCGGCCAAATGGCGTTGGCGTGAAGGGCGGCGGCCCGCGTCGCTTTCGGCGTTTCCGAGAACGAGGCGGAGAGGCTGCGCGCGGTTGCCGCGATCCTCGACCGCCCCATGCCGGCGATTTCGAGTACGCGACGCGGCGTTCTCGTGCCTCGGCGTGCGCCGACGCATTCCGGTGTGCGCGCACCGAAGGCAACGGCGGTCGTTCGGAACCCGAATCCGGCCGCCGACGCCGGTTCGGAGGGGCGGCGAGGGAGAGTTCTTTTTTCGCGCCGACCGATGAGTTCGGCGTGGACGGGGGGTCTATGGGATGGCCGGCGCGCTCCGGCCCTCATCGAAAGGACCCGAAGATGACCCTCAAGACAGCCACACCGTACCTCATCCTCGGCGGCAGGGCCGAACAGGCCATCGCGCTCTATCGCGAGGCGCTCGGGGCGACCGTCGAAACGCTGCAGCGCTTCGGTGACGTGGACGGAAGCTGTCCGGAAGCGCGGCGCCATCACGTCATGCACGCGGCCCTGCGCGCCGGAAATGCCTTGCTCCTCATGAGCGATGGTCCGGGAGAGGGGCCGCCGCCGAGCTTTGGCGCCGTGTGTGTGGCCCTGGACTGGGACGACGCCGACCAGGCGCGCCGCAGCTTCGACCAACTCGCGGCCACGGGCCACGTCGTCGAACCGCTCTTCGATGCGCCGTGGGGCGCTCTGTTCGGCGTCGTCCGCGACGCGTTCGGCGTCGTGTGGATGTTCAACGCGAGCAAGGCGACGGCCTGAGTCCGAGCGTCGTTGCGACGGCGCTGGGGACGTGGCGGTCCAGCCGGGGGGGCGCGGCGCGAACGCCGCTCGTTTCCTGTTGATGATCGCGTAAGTGCGCGGGAATTTGGTGAAGTTCACCGGTGAAGAACGCGGCTCGTGCCGGTGAACTTCACCGGTGAACGGGGCTTGCGGGTGCGGCGCTGCTTGGCGCGGGCAGCGTTGAGCTCTTTGGCCTCCTTCAGACGGTAGCTTGGGGAGGCCCAGCGCTTTGAGGCGAGCTTTCATCTCGGCGGGGTTGAGCTCGGTCACGGCTCTCGCTCCGTCCTGAGCGAGTCGTACGAAGCGAGCGCGTGCGGGGTCACGACGAGCTCGGCGTGCTCGTCTCGCGCGACGGGGATGCTGACGGGTGGCGGCAGCCCGCGCTCGGAACGCCTGCGATCGAGGATTTGCCGAACGGCGCCGACATGGACGGTGTCGCGTTCGAGCGCTTCGACGAGCGCCTCCTCGAGCTCGGCGGCGCCTACCGCATCGAGCAGCTTCAGCAGCCGAGCCGTGGTGGTCCCGACGTTGATGCCCCGCTCGGCAATCACACGAAGAAAAGCCTGGCTGCTCGGAGCCGCCTTGGAGAGCCGGTCGAGGCCGCGATGCTCACGAGCCCGTCGCTTTTCTTGGGCGAGTCGCTCGACGTGCTCAGCCTGCTCGATCTGCTGACCGCGGTCCCAAGATCGAGCGTGACTCGCGACGACCTCGCTTCCGTCCAGAATGCGCACCGTTTCGAGATCGGCGAAGACGACGAGAGTACGGGCGGATGCGGTCGTGAGGGACGGAGTAGTCGTTGAGGTCGAAGCGGATGTACGGCGTCTTTCCCGCCTCGACTTCGACGCGCTCGTATGCCGGAAACGGCTCATCGGGCAGCGGCAACAGAATGCCTTGCTCCTCCTCGAGCGCCTGACGGACCGTGGGCGAGCGATCCTCGACCCAGCGCCGCTCGAGCGCCGCCGTTGCGGTCCATTCGGCAGCTTGGCGATTGAGATCCGCCAGGTCCGCCCCATCGCCGCGTCCTCTGCTTCCGTCACCCTCTGATGCGTCACTTTTTGCGCACGAAACTTGGCCCGAGGCCGCTCACGGTATCTCGCCTGTCGGGCGGCGTGCAGTCGCCGTCCGCGCCACGTCTGGGCGTACCTGGCGCTTGCACCCCGCAACGAGTCCCGACGCTGCACGCGCCGGCACCCCTCGCAGAACCGCTGCCCCCGATCGCAGCGGCGGCAGATTCGAAGCTGGATCCGACATCGCTCGCAACTCGCAAGCCGGACTCTTGTTTCGACACGAAGCTCCGGTCCGCCAGTTTCTGGACACGGAGCCCCGCCGTCTACGACACCAGCAGCCTGCCGACCCAGATCCCGGCCGGTGAACGGTGAACCCGCCCGCCGCCATTCTCCCTCCCGTGTGTCCTTT